>NZ_DJIO01000068.1:14470-14611 GCF_002433655.1 Thalassolituus sp. UBA6592
ATCGGTGCCGGTGCTGCGTCGGGCGGGGTTATGGATGCCAGCAATCTGCTTAAGCCGCTGCTCAGCTCCGGCGAAGTGCGCTGCATTGGCTCTACCACCTTCACTGAATTCCGTGGAATCTTCGAGAAGGACAGTGCGCTG
>NZ_DJIO01000068.1:14915-15132 GCF_002433655.1 Thalassolituus sp. UBA6592
ATCTTCGAGAAGGACAGTGCGCTGACCCGTCGATTCCAGAAAATCGATGTCGCAGCGCCGTCAGTTGACGACACTTATAAAATCCTGAAAGGGCTTAAGAGCCGCTTTGAGGAGCACCACAATATCCGTTACACCGATAAAGCGCTGCGCGCGGCTGCAGAGTTGGCGGATCGCTATATTACTGACCGCAACCTGCCGGACAAGGCGATTGATGTGA
>NZ_DJIO01000131.1:0-7790 GCF_002433655.1 Thalassolituus sp. UBA6592
CTGCTGTACGATGCCAAGCGTGGCGGACGCAACCGGGTAGTGACAGAAAGCCCGGACGAAGAAGAAGATTTTTCACCGCTGCTGGTCTGAGCAGCAGAAATAAAAAAACGGCTCCTGAGAGCCGTTTTTTTATTCGCCCGGCAAGCGCCGGATCAGTCTTCCTGACAAAGCAGGAATTCCAGCAGCGCTTTTTGTGCGTGCAGGCGGTTTTCCGCTTCGTCCCAGACCACAGCGCGCGGATCGTCGAGCAGATCTTCGCTGATTTCTTCACCGCGGTGGGCCGGCAGGCAGTGCATAAACAGCACATCATCGGCAGCCAGATCCAGCATTTCGCGGGATACCTGGAAGTCTTTGAATTTGCGCGCACGCTCTTCCTGTTCTTCTTCCTGGCCCATGGACGCCCAGACATCGGTCGTTACCAGATGAGCACCGGCAACGGCTTCTTTCGGATCGCGCATCAGGGTCACACGGTCTTTGTTCTCATCCAGCAGGAACTGGGCAGGATCAAAGCCTTCCGGTGCGGCGATATTCAGTTTGAAATCAAACTGACGGGCGGCATTGATATAGGAGTGACACATGTTGTTGCCATCACCAATCCAGGCCACGGTTTTACCTTTGATGCTGCCGCGGTGCTCAACGAATGTCTGCATATCGGCCAGCAGCTGACACGGATGAAAATCATCGGTCAGGGCATTAATCACAGGCACCTGAGAGTATGCCGCGAAGGTTTCAATCATGTCGTGATCAAAGGTACGTATCATCACGACGTCCAGCATCCGGGACAGTACACGGGCGCTGTCTTCCACCGGCTCGCCGCGACCCAGTTGGGTGTCACGCGGTGACAGAAAGATGGCATGGCCACCCAGCTGCGCCATACCGGCTTCGAAGGATACCCGGGTACGGGTGGACGATTTTTCAAAAATCATCCCCAGTACGCGGTTTTTCAGCGGCTCGTATACTTCGCCGCGTTTCTGTATCTGTTTCAGTTCAATGGCACGCTGGATCAGCCAGTTAAGTTCTTCCGGTGAGAGATCCAGCAGGGTCAGAAAATGTCTCACAATGTTTCCTTAAGTTCTTGCTGTTACAGCGACTCAATCAGCTCGCTGACAGTGGCGATGATCTGGTCGGCTTCGCTTTGGCTGAGATTCAGCGGTGGCAACAGGCGCACGACATTGCCGGACGTAACGTTCAGCAACAGACCTTTTTTCAGGGCATCAGCCATCAGAGATGGGCAGTCCTGATTGATAACCAGACCCATCATCAGGCCATGGCCACGGATTTCCTGCAGGCGTTCACTGTCGCTCAGACGGGCACGGAAACCTTCACGCAGGTAGTCGCCCATCTTCTGCGCATTGCCGCACAGGTCTTCTTTCTCAATGGTTTCAACCACAGCAACCGCCGCGGCACAGGCCAGCGGGTTACCACCGTAGGTTGAACCATGGTTGCCAGGATGGAATACCTCCGCTGCTTTGCCCTGAGCAAGACAGGCGCCGATTGGCACACCGTTACCCAGACCTTTGGCAGTGGTGACAACATCCGGGCGGAAACCGAACTGCTGGAAGCAGAAATAGGTACCGGTACGGCCGTTACCTGTCTGTACTTCATCAAGGATCATCAGCAGATCATTGTCATCACACAGGGTACGTACCGCCTGCAGATATTCAGCCGATGCGGTTGCCAGACCGCCTTCGCCCTGAATCGGCTCAAGCATAATGGCGACGACATTCGGGTTAGCTTTCAGTACAGAATGAATGGCGACGATGTCCATGTACGGAACACGGATGAAACCATTCAGCAGTGGGCCAAAACCGGCCTGTACTTTGGCGTTACCTGTGGCGGTCAGCGTTGCCATGGTGCGGCCATGAAAGGCTTTGGTCATTACCAGGATGACCGGCTCATCAATGCCTTTATCGTGACCGTACTTACGCGCAATTTTAATCGCCGCTTCGTTGGCTTCAGCACCGGAATTGGAGAAGAACACGTTATCCATACCGGATACACGGGTCAGTGCCTGGGCCAGAGCTTCCTGACGTTCAATGCTGTACAGGTTAGAGGTATGAATCAGTTCACCGGCCTGTTTGCAGATGGCTTCGGTAACGGCCGGATGTGCATGCCCCAGACCACAGACAGCGATGCCGCTGAGTGCGTCGAGATAGCGTCGACCTTCGGTGTCCGTCAGCCAGCTGCCTTCGCCTTTCACAAAAGTTACCGGTAAACGCCCGTAGGTGTTCATGATCGCTTGCATGCTTAAATCCTCTAAACGCAAAAAGGCAGCGATTGCTGCCCGTGAAGGTCAGAATCATACGAAAGGGTACGTAGTTTGTAAACGACCTGCGTAAATGCCTGTTAACCTCCGGGGGCCCTGCGGCTGAGGTTTTTGTGCGTTTCTGACAGGGCTGGTCGTAAGACTGATGGGGGGTTGGAAGGTGAGAAGTACGGAGTTCTGTGACACTCAGAAATGAAAATGGCCGGGGATTCCGGCCATTTAATGTCGCTTTCAGTGCAGTTTGATACTCAGCAATCGCCGGGCGTTCAGCCTTTACCGCGGGTGCGGGTGTGGTTAATACGGGCGTTCTTCTCGATAAACATCACGATTTTGGACGCAACGTCGATGCCGGTCGCTTCCTCGATGCCCTGAATACCTGGTGAAGAGTTTACTTCCATCACCACCGGACCGTGATTGGAACGCAGAATATCGACACCTGCGACATTAAGCCCCATAGTTCTGGCGGCGCGTACCGCTGTCGCACGCTCTTCCGGCGAGATGCGGACTACCGCTGCCGTGCCACCGCGATGCAGGTTTGAGCGGAATTCACCTTCCGCCGCCTGACGTTTCATCGAGGCAACGACTTTATCGCCGACCACGAAGCAGCGGATGTCTGCACCGCCGGCTTCTTTGATGTATTCCTGCACCATGATGTTAGCTTTCAGGCCGAGGAAAGCTTCAATCACGCTTTCGGCCGCCTTGCGGGTTTCCGCCAGCACGACACCAATACCCTGAGTACCTTCCAGCAGCTTGATCACCAGCGGCGCGCCACCGACCATGTCGATCAGATCGGGAATATCATCCGGGCTGTGAGCAAACCCTGTGACTGGCATGCCAATGCCTTTGCGCGACATCAGCTGCATCGAGCGCAGTTTGTCGCGCGAGCGGCTGATGGCAACAGATTCGTTCAGCGGGTATACGCCCATCATCTCGAACTGACGCAGCACAGCAGTACCGTAGAAGGTAATGGAAGCGCCAATTCGGGGAATAACCGCATCAAAGTCTTTCAGTGCACGGCCCTTATAGTGAATGGCCGGTTCCAGGCTGTTGATGTTCATATAGCAGTGCAGGGTGTCGAGCACTTCAACTTCGTGCCCACGTTCCTGCGCGGCTTCCACCAGGCGCCTGGTCGAATAAAGATTTGGGCCCCTGGAGAGAATACCAATTTTCATAATGAATCCAATTTTTTACCCGTGCGGGCAACGTCTACCAGAAAACGTCCGGCGATGGCCTTACGGCCGAGAAGCATGGGGTACTTCATGCTGCCACGGTGGCTGAGACTGATTTCCACCGGCCATGTCTGACCGGCGGCGGTGATTTGCGCGTCAATGATGTATCTGTGACTACGCTGACCATTAGAACTGGCGATGACCCGGCGGTCAATGACCCGCGCCTCACATACCTGATCTATGTCGCTTGCTGGCCCTTTGAACAGCACGTGGAAGCGTACCCAGGCTTCACCGTCACGTTCGAAGGGCTCAATTTTCTCCGCATGCAGACTGCTGGTGCATGCCCCTGTGTCCACTTTGGCCGCGCATTCAATTCCGAGATCCGGAAGAACAATCGGCTCTATGTAACCCAGTGTTGGTTTAGTCATCGTCATCCATATCGTCACTGCCGCCGCCATCGGACACGGCTGCTGACGAAGCTGTGAAGTAAATCTGTTTACGCTGCAGCGCCTTTACATAGCTTGCCCAGGCTTTCTCAACGTCCGTCTGAGGCTGTTCCTGACCGAGACAGGTCGCGACGAAATGTACTTCTTCGTCCGTTTCCGGCTGGCGTACGCCCTCATGCAATTCTTTCAGAGCAACCCCTTTGGTTTCAAGGATAATTGCCTGCGCACGGGTGAAATCGCCAGCGCGCTGGAAACCGCGCGGAAAGTTGCGATCATCAAAGTACTTTTTGCTGGTGGCAAAACTCTTCTCTTGGATATTGCTCATTCTGCACCTACTATCGCGGTTGAGGGTCATTTTCGGCGGAGTATGGTCAGACACTACCCGCCGGTAAAACAAAAAAATCTTATCGTTACGAAAACTATTTTTGGTCGTCATGGATACAGAATTATTGAAAACCTTCATGGAGGTTTCCCGCACCCGTCACTTTGGCCGCGCTGCAGAAAATCTCTATCTGACGCAGTCTGCGGTGAGCTTCCGTGTGCGCCAGCTGGAGGGCCTGCTGGGGGTTGAACTCTTCTCCCGTCAGCGTAACAACATCCGTCTGACACCAGCCGGAGAAAAGCTGCTGCCGCTGGCGGAAAGCAGTGTCATGCTGGAGCAGCGTATCCGTCAGGAAGTTGCCACGGCAGAAGGGATGAGTGAGCAGATTTCTCTTGGCGCTACCCCTAACCTGTGGGATGCCTTTCTGCAGGATCAGCTGACGGTGATGATGAACACACTGAACGGTGTGGCGCTTAATGCGCTGGCCCACAGCAGTGGTAATCTGGTGCGCCAGATCGCTGAGCGTACGCTGGATCTGGCGTTCGTATTTGATGCGCCCAAAGCGGAAGAGCTGACAACGGTTGCCGTTCTCGACATTCCGCTTTATCTGGTGTCATCCCAGCCTCAGGAAGACTGGCAGTCTGCACTGGAAAGTAATTATGTTCTGGTCGATTGGGGAACGTCGTTCCGTATTCAGCACGCGCAGGAATTCAAAGGCGCTAATCCGCCAATGCTGCAGACCAATACCGGCCGTATTGCGCTGGATTGCCTGCTGTCTGTATCCGGTGGCGGCGCTGCTTATCTGCCGGTCAGCCTGATCCGCCAATACGTCGATGAAAAGCGCCTGTTTATCGTACCGGATGCTCCGGTGGTAAATCGCACCGTATATGCCAGCTTTCAGGCGGACAGCAGCCGCAAGGAACTCATCAGTGACATCATTGGCCTGATCCGTGATCAGCTCAGTCAGACCGAGCTGCTGTAATGCGAAGGTCGTGGGGCATGTAATGCCGTTGCAATAAATAATGCGCGAAAGATGTAAGAATGAGGAAAGATATGAAAGCCTGGGTAATGACAGACACCGGAGCACCGGATGTACTGCAACTGCAAACCATTGAACCCCCACAACCGGCTGCCGGCGAAGTGCTGATCCGGGTTTCCGCATCCGGGTTTAATCCGATCGATACCAAAATACGTGCGGGGCTGGCGTTGATTGCGCCTGCCTCCGGCATTCTCGGTTGCGATGTGTGTGGTGTGATTGAAGCTTTAGGTCCGGATGTTACCGCTTTTAAGGTTGGCGATCGGGTGTATGGCATGAGTGGTGGGGTAAAAGGTACTCAGGGTTCCCTGGCCCAGTATCAGGTGGCCGATGCGCGTTTGCTGGCGCTGGCGCCGGAAAGCCTGACCGATGAACAGGCTGCTGCTATGCCTCTGGTGTCCCTCACTGCAGATCAGGCGCTGCAGCGTCTGCAAATTAGCGCCGGAGATGCCCTGTATATTGGTGGTGCATCCGGTGGCGTAGGGCAGATGGCGTTACAGCTGGCTTCAGCGATGGGCTGCGATGTGACCGGTTCCGCCGGAACGGCTGAGCGGGTAGCGCATATTGACGCCATGGGCGGCAAAGGCGTGTTGCACAGCGAGGCGGCAGACCTTGTGGTTGATGGAAAGGTGTTTGGCAAAGTTCTGGACACCTTCGGTGGTCCAGGTCTGCAAATGGCACTGCAGCTGGCTGCTCCTTATGGTCAGGTGGCAACGATTAATGCCCGCGCTCAGTATGATCTCGGGCAGGCCCATGCCAAAGCGCTGACCTTACATGCAGTGTTTGTCCTGTTGCCACTGCTAAACGGTATCGGACGTGAAGCTTTCGGACAGCGTTTGCAGCAGATTGCGCAGCAGCTCGATAACGGCAGTCTCAAGCCATTGGCGATTGAAGTGTTCAGCAGTCAGGATGTGGTGGAAGTGCACCGTCGCTATGAAAGTGAAGGTGCGGAGAAAAAACTGGTGATTAAAGCGGATTATTAATCCGCCTTAATCGATGCCCAGATATTTGTGCGTCTGCAGACTGAGCTTCCACTGCGGATGCGCCAGGCAATACTCGGTCGCCAGACGGGTGTTGCCGCCTGACAGGCCATCGCGTTCTGCCTGAGCTTTATCCATGCCATCACTGGCCAATAATTTCACACGATAATCCGCCATTGGCTGCAGATAATAATGGGCTGCGTCGATGGTACTGGCAAAACGCTCCGGCATGGCAGCCGCCTGCGGATACACCAGCTTCAGTTCATCGCATCGGTCGATGACCACCTCTGATACGCCTTTTGGGCTGACGCACAGCCAGTCGATGCCTGCGGGAGCGGGCAGAGTACCGTTGGTTTCCACGCCAATCTCAAACCCGGCTTTATGCATAGCCGCAATCAGCTCATCATCTAACTGCAGCAGTGGCTCTCCACCGGTACAGACAACATAGGGGGTGCCGCATTGCATGTCCGGCCACAGCGACGTCAGCAGAGTGATAAGTTCTTCGGTTGAATAGCGTCCACCGTTCTGCCCATCGGTACCGATGAAGTCAGTATCACAGAAGTCGCAGACAGCAGAGGCTCTGCCTTCTTCTTTACCATTCCACAGGTTGCACTTACTGAAACGGCAGAAAACGGAAGGGCGCCCGGCCTGAGCGCCTTCTCCCTGTAAGGTATAGAAGGCTTCCTTTATACGGTATGGCTTCTTCACCTCCGCGCCTTTACTCATTGTTCAATCTCGTAGGGCAGCGGGTCGCGGGTGTTATTCAGTTCAAAGGCTTCCAGGCGTTCTACGCAGGAACCACATTTGCCACAGGCTTTTTCGCGCCCGTTATAGCAGGTCCAGGATTTGCCATAATCAAGACCCATGGCCAGACCGTCGCGCAGAATGGAAATCTTATCGCCGGTTAAATAAGGAGTAACAATTTCAACCGGCTCATAGTTGGCAATTTTCGCTACATCATTCATAGCGTGTACAAACTCAGGACGGCAGTCCGGGTAAATGGAGTGGTCACCGGAATGGGCGCCGTAGTAAACCTTGCTGGCGCCGATGTCGACGGCATAACCAATGGCCAGCGACAGCAGAATCATGTTGCGGTTTGGCACCATGGTGGACTTCATATTGTCGTCAGCGTAATGGCCTTCAGGAATTTCCACGTCAGAGGTCAGTGACGAGTTGGAGATCAGTTGATTGATGGCGGTGATATCAATGATGCGGTGATTGATGTTCAGCTCGGCGCAGACGTTACGCGCAAACTCAATCTCTTTACTGTGCTTCTGACCGTAATCGAAGGTCAGAGCATAGATCTCCAGTCCTTCGCGGTGTGCTTTATTAAGGATGGTAAAGGAATCCATCCCGCCGGAATAAATAACGACGGCTTTTTCAGTCATCGTGGTTACCTCTGTATAAGCTGCGCCGGAAAGACAGTCCGGCCTTTAAATGTAGCCTGTGCATACATTCCCATGCAGCGGATCTGCAGGGGAGCGCAAGTATACGTGCTTTGACCAAAAGGTTAAAAATACGATTTTGTAAAAAAATTACAAAAAGCCATTGACGGGATTGTCGTGGTCTAT
>NZ_DJIO01000016.1:0-174 GCF_002433655.1 Thalassolituus sp. UBA6592
GTTACCCAGACCTTCACCTTTGGATGCACCGGCGACCAGACCAGCGATATCAACGAATTCCATGGTGGTAGGGACCACACGTTCAGGCTTTACGATCTCTGCCAGTGCATCAAGACGCGGGTCCGGCATAGGTACAGTACCGGCATTCGGTTCAATGGTACAGAACGGGAAGTT
>NZ_DJIO01000016.1:477-828 GCF_002433655.1 Thalassolituus sp. UBA6592
TTCAATGGTACAGAACGGGAAGTTTTCTGCCGCAATGCCATTCTTGGTCAGTGCGTTAAACAGTGTGGATTTGCCTACGTTGGGCAGACCAACGATACCGCATTTAAAGCCCATGGATATTTCCTGTGTATTCTGGTCGTCGAAATTGGCGGGTATTTTACCCGAATTCAGCCTTTAAACGAGTGCAGGCGATTCATCGCCCTGGCCATATCGCCAGCGATGGCATCCGGCAGGACGTGTAAGGCCTCGTTTATGGCTGCGTCTATCGCACTTTTTTCGGTTGCAGTCGGGCGTCCGAGCACGTGCCCGGTGACTTTGCTTTTGTCACCCGGATGGCCAATGCCAATACGC
>NZ_DJIO01000016.1:1128-1513 GCF_002433655.1 Thalassolituus sp. UBA6592
CCGGATGGCCAATGCCAATACGCAGACGATGAAAATTTTTGTTGTTACCGAGTTTGGCAATAATATCACGCAGCCCATTCTGGCCACCGTGACCTCCGCCGGTTTTGAATCTGGCCTGACCCGGAGGCATATCCAGTTCATCGTGCACAATCAGAATCTCTTCCGGCTTAATTTTGTAGAAATTCGCCAGCGCCTGGACGGCCTGTCCGCTGAGATTCATAAATGTGGTGGGGATCAGTAACCAGCATTCCTGGCCACCAATAAAGCCTTTGCCACTGAGGCCGTGGAATTTTTTGTCCGGATTCAGACGAATGCCTTCACTGCGGGCCAGGTCTTCGACCAGCCATGCACCGGCATTGTGGCGGGTATTTTCATATTCTGCACC
>NZ_DJIO01000016.1:1826-2084 GCF_002433655.1 Thalassolituus sp. UBA6592
TTTCATATTCGGCACCGGGGTTACCCAGGCCTGCAATTAAACGTATCTTGTCACTCATAGCGTTATCACACTGTTGAATAACCAATAAAAAAGCGGGGACCAGCCCCGCTTTTTCGTCAGAAAGTGCTGATTACTCAGCAGATTCTTCAGCTTCGCCTTCTTCGTCGGCAGAACCTTTAACCGCTGCAACAGTAACAACAGCAGTGTCGTGCTCTGGACCGTGAGACAGTGCCTGAGACTCAACGCCTTTAGGCAGTT
>NZ_DJIO01000016.1:2385-2862 GCF_002433655.1 Thalassolituus sp. UBA6592
CTCAACGCCTTTAGGCAGTTTCAGTTCAGACAGGTGAACAACAGTGCCAACTTCAACTGCAGCCATATCTACTTCTACGAACTCTGGCAGGTCGCCAGCGGAGCAGATGATGTCCAGAGCAGTCATCTGGTGAGTGATCTTACCACCGCCCAGTTTAACGCCTACGCAGCTTTCTTCGTTAACGAAGTGCAGAGGAACAGTCGCTTTAATTTTGGTGGACTTGTTCACGCGCAGGAAGTCAGCGTGCCATACCATTGGCTTGGCTGGGTGACGCTGCAGGTCTTTCAGTACAACCTGCTCATCTTTACCGGCAACGCTCAGAGTGATGATGCTGCTGTAGAAAGCTTCGTCTTCCAGCAGTTTGTTCAGCTCGTTTGCTTTCAGAACGATAGCAGTTGGTTTACGGTCGTTACCGCCGGCTTTACCGCCGTATACGATTGCTGGTACGCCGTTTTCGCGACGCAGGCGGCGGCTCGC
>NZ_DJIO01000016.1:3187-4397 GCF_002433655.1 Thalassolituus sp. UBA6592
GCACCTTTCCCCGCATCTTCGCGAAGTTCTGCTGACAGAGTATATTCTGACATGGTTTTTCCTCTTGGTTTTGACATAAAAGCCGCCTGAACTTGCGACCAGTTCAGGCGGCCTGAAAAATCCTGCTGTATTCGGTCGCGGACCAGGTTCTTAACGGAACCTTTTAACCTGTGTTCCTCAGCGGAACATGGCGCTGATGGATTCTTCGTTGTTTACACGACGAACCGCTTCAGCCAGCAGGCCAGCGATGGTCAGCTGACGGATACGGCCGATGGTTTTGGCCGCTTCAGACAGCGGAATAGTGTCGGTAACAACCAGCTCATCCAGGTCGGCATTCGCCAGACGCTCAACAGCGGGGCCGGATAGTACAGGATGTGTACAGTAAGCCACAACCTTTTTCGCACCGAACTCTTTCAGAGCTTTGGCTGCGTGGCACAGAGTACCGGCGGTATCGACCATGTCATCAACCAGTACACAGGTACGGTCTTTAACATCACCGATGATATTCATTACTTCGGATACGTTGGCTTTCGGACGACGTTTGTCGATGATGGCCAGATCAACATCCAGTTGTTTAGCAATTGCGCGGGCACGAACCACACCACCGATGTCCGGAGAAACGATGATCAGATCTTCATAGTTCTGACGCTCGAGGTCATCCAGCAGGACAGGGGAGCCGTATACGTTATCAACCGGGATATCAAAGAAGCCCTGAATCTGGTCAGCGTGCAGGTCAACGGTCAGCAGACGGTCAACACCAGCGGTGGACATCATGTCTGCCACGGCGCGGGCACTGATAGGCACACGGGCGGAACGTGGACGACGGTCCTGACGGGCATAACCAAAATAAGGAACTACGGCTGTAATACGTGCGGCAGAAGCGCGGCGCAGACAGTCTGACATGAGCAGCAGCTCCATCAGGTTGTCGTTGGTTGGTGCGCAGGTTGGCTGGATAATGAAAACGTCTTTACCGCGAACGTTTTCGTTCAGCTCGATGGTGCTTTCTCCATCACTGAATTTACCGACAACAGCGTCGCCCATGGGAATATCAAGACGTTCAACGACTAATTTAGCCAGCTCTGGATTAGCATTGCCGGTAAATACCATCAGTTTAGACACAGTGCTGTCCTCTAGATGCAGTTTTTACAATGATGAAGAATAGAAGAATTGGCTGAGGTGGCAGGGATCGAACCTGCGAATGACGGGATCA
>NZ_DJIO01000016.1:4703-11294 GCF_002433655.1 Thalassolituus sp. UBA6592
ATGACGGGATCAAAACCCGTTGCCTTACCACTTGGCGACACCCCAGCATCTTTTAAGACGGTCTGAATAATACCTTATGCGTCGGTGAGAGGTTAACTCCCTTAGCCGTAAAGGCTACATATTCAGCCGGTAACTGCTCAGAAACACTGATGGCTTCTGCTTCAGAACCGAAGCTTGAAAATATGCAAGCTCCAGTGCCCGTCATCTTAGCAAAGGAAAATTTATTTAGCAATATCAATGCTTTACCAACTTCAGGATAAAGCGTTGTAACAATTGCCTGGCAGTCATTTCTGCCCCCTTGCTCTAACGCGGTGCGAATATTAATGGCGCTCGAATCCCTTGTCAAACCCTCATGTGAAAATATTTTTGCAGTATTTACATGCACTTGCGGAACGACCACCAGATACCAGGGTTCAGCGAGCTGTGGAACCGGGGTCAGAATCTCGCCCACACCCTCGGCAAATGCGGCTTCACCCCGCACAAACACTGGTACGTCGGCACCCAGAGAGACACCAATGGCGGCCAGTTCATCGAGAGAAAGATGCAGCTGCCAGAGATGATTGAGGGCCAGCAGAGTGGTTGCTGCATCCGAACTGCCGCCCCCTAATCCGCCACCCATGGGCAGAATTTTTTTCAGACGGATGTCGGCACCGCAGCTTTTTGCCGATTTTTTTTGCAGCATGCGGGCGGCGCGGATGATCAGATTGTCTTCAAATTCCACTCCGTCAACGGCAGGTTCCAGGGTTAACTGGTCATCGTTGCGTAAACGGAAACTCAGCTCGTCGCCATAATCGAGAAACTGAAACAGGGTCTGCAGGTTGTGGTAACCGTCTTCACGGCGACCGGTAATGTGCAGCATCAGGTTGAGTTTGGCCGGGGCCGGGAGGGTCAGCCAGCTGTCAGAGCTGGCCGGTGCTGAATCAGCCATTCAGGGTCCATTGCTTAATAGAAAAGGTGAATCGGAAATCGTGGCCACGGATTTTAATCAATCCCGGCAGCCAGTAGCCAGACTGATTACTGTAACGCGAGTAGGTCACTTCCCAGCCATGCTGATTCAGGGATTTCAGTAAGCCGTTGTCATCGTATTCCACTGCCTGGCTGTCTTTGCTGCTGCGCAGGTCCGGGCTGAGCTGGCCTTTTACCCAGTAGCGGATATCACTGACAGGAAAGTTCCAGCCCATATATTGCAGCATCAGCAACTCAGCCGATTCCGCCGTACGCGGTGTATCCCAGTCGGGCAGAGACAGTGATGCCTGATGGTTGTCGCCGCTCAGGCGCGAAGCGCCGGCACCGAAAGGGCCGGCAATAAACAGATCGTATTGATCGTCCTGCTGATCCCAGGTGAGGTAGCCGGTGGCGGAATCTTGAGGTGAAACTACCGACAGCTTGCCCCGCACCTGCCAGTGGGTAACGTCATTCAGTGAGCTCTGCAGGGTTTCTTTGCCGCCCTGAGGTGTAAGCATGGCGCAGCCCGGTAACAGCAGGGCCATTAATAACAGAAGCAGAAGCCCGGTGAAGGCAGGGCGCAGCGAATACCGGGCAGGGGTAAAAAACGGCCGGATGGCCGGGGATAACAGCATGATCATTCCTGAGTGTTGACGGAGGGCAGTTGATCCCGCGGGATCTGCAGCCGTTCGAGTGTGCTCTGTATGATGTCACTGTCCGGTGTTTGTTCCAGACCCGCCGCCCAGGTCTCAAGGGCTTTTTTCTGCTCGCCACTGACCCACAGAACTTCGCCATAGTGAGCAGCGATTTCGTGGTCGTTCATCAGTGAATAGGCACGGGCTAACAGTGGTCGCGCCTGTTCATAGTCACCCATACGGAAGTAGATCCAGCCGAGACTGTCGATTACAGCCGGGTTATCCGGCGACAGTTCCAGAGCACGTTTGACCAGCGGCATGGCTTCATCGAGCCGGTCGGTGCGGTCAGCCAGGGTATAACCCAGAGCGTTCAGAGCCTCAGCATGATCCGGATTAATGCGGATAATGGTACGCAGATCATCTTCCAGCATGGCCAGGTTATCGACCTGTTCCGCCAGCATGGCGCGGGTATAAAGCAGGTCGACATCGTTTGGTGCTTCGCTCAGGGCGGATGTCAGCAGTTGCAGAGCATCCTGTTTAAGACCCGCGGTGGTAAGGATTTCGACCTCAATGCGCACCAGCTCGCTGGACATGGCGGGGTTTTCGCCGCGACGCTCATCCAGATACTGACGCGCAGCTTCAGCGCCCTGTAAATCATAGATAATCCAGGCCGCACGCAGCTGCGCTGGCAGAAATTCCCGTCCGGCACCAACCTGGCTGTAGTGATCAACGGCGCTTTGCATCTGACCATCCTGCTCAGCGATCTGGCCCAGATAATAATGCGCTTCGTCGGCATGCGACTGGCGCGCCAGCAATTGATCAAAGTGCTCAGATGCCTGCATTACGTCACCGGCTTCGTGCTCAAGCAGAGCCAGCGACAGCAGGATGGCGGAGTCTTCCGGGAAGTTTTTGTGCAGCTGGGTAAATTCAAGAAGCGCGCGGTCAATATCCTGCTTATCCAGCCAGATACGGGCATGCAGAACCTGCAGACCTTTGTGATCAGGGTGATCTTTCAGCAGCGTATCCAGCCAGTCGATGGCTTTGTCGTAGTCCTGCATTAATGCCAGGATGCGGCCTTTCTGCAGCCCTGCGCGCAGATAGTCGGGGCTGATATCCAGCGCTTTGTTGATCAGTTTGATGGCCTGCGGCAGATCGTCCAGTTGCTGCGCCATAATCGCCCGGGCGTACCAGAGCGAGGCGTCGTCCGGGTAGCGTTGCTGTAACGCGGCCAGTTCCTGCGCCAGTTTTACCTGCTGGTCACGGGGCAGATGACTGGAATTAGCGGCCAGATAGTCAAACTGACTGACACCAGCCAGATCCTGCAGAATCGCCAGATGTTGCAGGGCATCGGAAAAGCGCCCCTGCTCCATATATAGTTGTGCTGCCGCCTGATGGGCTGCGGGATTGTGCGGATCGCTGTCGAGCCAGATATTCAGCGCTTCCAGCGCGTGACTGCTGCTGCCAACGTACTGGGCGATGCGGGTGGCGCGGGCGGCAATATCCGGATCACGGGTTTTGCGCGCCTGATCCATATAGTTGTACAGCGAAATATCAAAGCGCTGACGCTGACCGGCCATTTCCGCAACCAGCAGGGAATACATAGTGGCTGCGGGGATAGGCCGGTAAACCGGTGCCGGATGTTCACCAATGCCACTGTTTTCTTTGGCTGTGCTCTCAGCGTGGGTGGTGTCCGTGACTGAGACACTATTTTCCGCTGAGGTGTCCGCAGTCTGGTTGCTGTCTGCTGCATCGGTTGGCTGCGCGGACATGCTGGAACAGCCGCTGAGGCTGGCGAGGGCGATCATAACGGCGGGCAGAAGGGTTTTTCTGGCTTTGGTCAGACCGTCTGTGGGCAATGAAAACTGAGGCATATAGAAGAATAAATAGAAACTGGTGACTGTTATTTAGGGTCAGATGCGGATTTAAGTCAAAGATTTCAGCAGCAAAGGTTGGTTCAGACGTTTATAATCCCGCCTTTTGCCAGACCTGTCTGGTTTGGTATCAGTTGTACTCAGCGGAGCAGTTTTCACCAGCATGGCTATCTGGACATTAGGAATCAACCACAAAACGGCGCCCGTGGCCGTGCGTGAACGGGTTTCATTTGATCCGGCAACGATGCCTGAGGTTTTGTCTGAGGTGCAGTCGCTGGACCCGGTTTCGGAGGTGGTAATTCTTTCCACCTGTAACCGTACCGAAATTTATTGTTCAGCTGAGCAGCTGAATGAAGAACTGATTGCCGGTTGGTTGTCACAGCATCACGACATAGAACTGACCGAGTTGCACAGTGCCCTGTATTGCCTGAACGACGATAAAGCCGTTCAGCACACCATGCGAGTGGCCAGTGGGCTGGATTCGCTGGTACTGGGCGAGCCGCAGATTCTGGGGCAGATGAAATCCGCCTTTGCTGTGGCGCAGGAAGCCGGCACCGTAGGTTCTGAACTGGGCCGCCTGTTCCGCCAGACCTTCTCGATTGCCAAACGCGTGCGGACCGATACCGCCATCGGCGAGAACCCGGTGTCTGTGGCCTTTGCCGCAGTGCGCATGGCGCAGCACATCTTTGCCGACATGAGCAGCAGCAGTGCTCTGCTGATCGGCGCCGGTGAAACGATTGAACTGGTAGCCCGTCACCTGCATCAGGCGGGGGTGAAACAGATGACGCTGGCCAACCGTACACTGGCACGCGCTCAGGCGCTGGCGCAGGAGTTCCATGCGGAGGCGGTGCTGCTGGAAGACATTCCAAACGTGCTGCCACGTGCGGATATCGTTATTTCGTCCACGGCCAGCCCGTTACCGATTCTGGGTAAAGGCGCGGTGGAAAAAGCGCAGAAAACCCGTCGGCACAAGCCCATGTTTATGGTCGATATTGCCGTTCCGCGCGATATTGAAGAAGAAGTTGGCGAGCTTTCCGATGTGTATCTGTATACCGTCGATGACCTGCGCAACATCATCGAAGAAAACGTCCGTTCCCGTGAAGATGCCGCCAAACAGGCAGAAGAGCTGATTCTGGCAGGCGTTGACCACTTTATGCGCGAACTGAAAGCGCTGAATGCGGTGCAGACGCTGACGGATCTGCGCAGCAGTGTCGATCAGCTGCGTGAAGAGCAGCTGGCAAAAGCGCTGAAACAGCTGCAGAACGGTGCCGATGCCGAGAAAGTACTGCGCCAGTTTGCTCACACCTTCAGCAATAAAGTGCTGCACGCGCCGACGTCCATGCTGCGCAAGGCTGGCTCGGAAGGGCGTCTGGAAGTACTGGACTGGACGCGCGAACTGTTTAACCTCAATACCGAAAATGATGCTGCGCCTGGCGCGGTGCAGAAACCAGCAGGCGACGCGTCTGCCACAGACTCTGAATAATTAATGAAAAGCTCAATTCTTACCAAACTCGAACATCTGCGCGACCGCTACGAAGAAGTCGGCCACCTGCTGTCCGAACCGGATGCCGCCAGCGATCAGGATCGCTTCCGCAACCTGTCAAAGGAATACGCGGAACTGGAAACTATTGCCCAGACCTACAGTGCTTATGAACAGGCACTGGCGGATATGGAAGAGGCGGAACTGCTGGCTCAGGATACTGACCCGGACATGCGCGAAATGGGTGAAGAAGAGCTGGAAAGCGCTAAAGAAAAACGCGATGAACTGGAGCAGCAGCTGGAAATTCTGCTGCTGCCGAAAGACCCGGATGACAGCCGCAACGTGATTCTGGAAATCCGCGCCGGTACCGGTGGTGATGAAGCCGCTATTTTCGCTGGCGATCTGTATCGCATGTACACCCGTTATGCTGAAACCCGTGGCTGGCGCACCGAAATGCTCAGTGCCAGTGATGGTGAGCACGGCGGCTTTAAAGAAGTGATTACCCGTATTTCAGGTAACGATGTGTACTCGCAGCTGAAATTTGAATCCGGCGCCCATCGTGTACAGCGTGTGCCGGAAACCGAGAGTCAGGGCCGTATTCACACTTCCGCCTGTACCGTGGCGGTGATGCCGGAAGTGGGCGAAGAAGAAGCCATCGATATCAACAAAAATGATATCCGCGTGGACACCTTCCGTGCCTCCGGTGCCGGTGGTCAGCACATCAACAAAACCGATTCTGCTATCCGTATCACCCACCTGCCGACCGGCCTGGTGGTGGAATGTCAGGACGAACGTTCCCAGCACAAGAACCGCGCAAAAGCGCTGGCGGTGCTGGCGACCCGTCTGCGTGATGCCCAGCTGCAGGCGGCCCATGCCGAACAGGCAGCCACGCGTAAAAGTCTGGTCGGCTCCGGTGACCGTTCGGAACGTATCCGTACTTACAACTATCCACAGGGCCGGGTCACGGACCACCGTATCAACCTGACGCTGTATAAGCTGGAGGAAATCGTACAGGGTGATCTTAACCCGGTACTGGAACCTCTGATCCGCGAACACCAGGCCAACCTGCTGGCCGAGATGTCTGAGACCGCCTGACGTGGCAGTGCCGATTGAACACTGGCTGCGCAGCGCAACAGAGCAATTGCAGGCCAGTTCAGAATCCGCACGACTGGACAGTGAATGTCTGCTGGCCCATGTGCTGGGCCAGAACCGCACCTGGCTGTACACCTGGAGTGACCGCGGGCTGACGGCCGAACAACTGAGCGCTGCCAACGCATTGCTGCAGCGGCGTATAGCCGGTGAGCCAGTCGCCTACCTTTGTGGCCAGCGCGATTTCTGGTCGCTCACACTGGATGTGAATCCTTCCACTCTGATTCCCCGCGGTGATACCGAAACCCTGATCGAATGGGCGCTGGAATTGCCAGTGCTGGCCACAGCCAATGTGCTGGATCTCGGTACCGGTACCGGGGCTATTGCGCTGGCGCTGGCCAGTGAACAGCCATCCTGGCATGTGCAGGGCGTGGATTTTCAGGCCGAAGCGGTAGCGCTGGCGCGCACAAACGCCGCTAAGAACAACCTCAGTCGCGTTACCTTTGAACAGTCAGACTGGTTTTCTGCGCTTGCAGTTGGCGCAGGCCGCTTTGATCTGATCGTCAGCAAT
>NZ_DJIO01000016.1:11601-12082 GCF_002433655.1 Thalassolituus sp. UBA6592
TGATCTGATCGTCAGCAATCCGCCTTATATTGATGGTGCCGACGAGCATCTGCAGCAGGGCGATGTACGCTTTGAACCGCGCAGCGCGCTGGTGGCGGAAGAGCAGGGCTTAGCCGATCTTCGTCATATTATTGAGCAGGCTCCGGACTATCTGACTGCCGACGGCTGGCTGCTGCTGGAACACGGCTGGCAGCAGGCCGATGCTGTATGTGAGCTGCTGCGTCAGCGTGGCTTCACCGACGTTGAAAACCGCTGCGATCTCGGCGCTAATCCAAGAATCAGTGGTGGGCGCTGGCCTGCGCAGCGCATTGCCTGACAGTACTGACTTATTAAAGGCCCGGTTATGAACGACGAACAACTGCTCAGATACAGCCGCCACATTATGCTGCCGCAGATGGATATCGACGGTCAGGAAAAACTGTTGGCCGCTCATGTACTGGTCGTCGGTCTTGGCGGTCTTGGCAGTCCGGTGGTGCAGTAT
>NZ_DJIO01000152.1:0-7619 GCF_002433655.1 Thalassolituus sp. UBA6592
TTTCACGCTTAAATGCGTTGAACCTTTTTTTATACGTGTTTTTCGCCGTAAAGAAGCGTGTAAATGTCAGTGGTGCGGGGAAATGCATGGCTGGAGCGCCGCACTTTTGTGGTTACATTCCGTGTAGTGCCAGTCCGATAGCGGTAAGACTGCAGCAGCTGAGAAGTGTGATAGCAGCCCATTCAGTTGCAATCAGCAGGGATAACTTCTGCTGTCTGCCGGTAAACGTTGGCCGCCACAGGCTGAGTGGGTCTTTGTGCTTTATTTGCGGGAGTCGCCTGAAGTTCATGCTGCGCAGCCGGGGATTATGGTTTGTCGCCATAATGCCCCTGGCGCGATGTAGTGAATGTGGTTTTTGTGTTATCTGCTGTGGCTGAAATGTAATCAGGCCTTCAGCATTTCACCGATAAAGGCGCTCACTGAGCGGCCCAGGGCGTTGAGGTCGTAGCCCCCTTCAAGAATGGCTACCCATGGAATGTTGCGGCTTTTGGCGTATTCCGTGATCCACTCGCCCAGCCAGCGGTAGTCATCATCATCCAGGCACAGTTCCGCCATGGGATCGTCTTTGTGGCCGTCAAAGCCTGCGGATACAACGATGACCTCAGGGGCAAAACCGCGCAGTCGTTTCATCCAGCCTTCGGTTATTTTTTCACGGAAGGTTTCGCTTCCTGTGCCGGCATCCAGATAGACATTGATGAGGTTGTTGTATTTCGCTTCTTCGTGATGGGTGTACGGATAGAAGGGGTGCTGAAAAGCAGAAAAGATCAGAAAACGCTGATCATTCTGCAGGATGTCGACGGTACCGTTACCCTGGTGAGCGTCGAAATCGAGAATGGCAACACGCTGGGCGTGGTGCACTTCGGCAGCGCGCAGGGCAGTGATGGCTACGTTATTGAAAAAGCAGAAACCCATGCTTTTTTTGTGTTCCGCGTGGTGACCAGGCGGCCGCACAGATACAAAAGCGTTGTCGTACGTGCCGTTTATGACATCGTCCAGGGCTAATGTGCTGGTTCCGACGGAATACAGAGCTGCATCAAAACTGCCCGAGGACATCGGCGTATCCTCGTCGACATAGATATGCCCCTGCTTGGGTTGGATCATTTCCAGTTGTTCGACGTAGCCATGACTGTGGGCGCGGAGAATGTCCGGCTTATTGGCGGTCTGGCCATTCACGACCGTCAGCTTTTCCAGGATGCCACGGGACTTCAGCTGATGCTCAATGGCGACGATGCGCATTGCATGCTCGGGATGATCATCTCCGGTATCGTGCGCAAAGTGGTGCTGAAAGGTGTAGTAGGCAGTGGTCATGTCGACTATGTTTACCTGAAAATGCGGTTTGAGAGGGCAGTGTATCCGCGCGACTGCGGATCGCCAACCGCTAAGGTGGCAGCCTTCAACTAATGGAGTATGACCACCGGGTAATGCGTATAGGTTCACTTTTATTCCCTATGGGGGTTAAAAGTCTTAATTAATCAGGCTATAAACAGATCATCGACAGGCATCCGCCTGCCAGGGTAAGGAATTTTTCATGGGCACGCGCTCGCTCGAGTTGTTTTTTCAACCGAAATCCATCGCCGTCATCGGGGCGTCAGAACGTCCGGGGAATCTCGGCGGAGCAATTGTGCGTAATCTGCTTAACGGTGAGTATCCGGGGCTGATTATTCCGGTTAACACCCGCGGCTATAAAGAAGTGTATGGCGTACCGGCTATCAGCCGGATCAGCCAGCTTGATGCGCCGGTGGATCTGGCCATTATCTGTACGCCCGCAGAAACCGTTCCAAAAATCATTAAACAGTTGCACGCCAAAGGTGTTGATGCGGCCATGCTGCTGACCGGTGGTATTGCCCGCACGCGTTCCTGGCAGTTCCGGCCATCCTCGGAGAGACTGAATCAGGTCATTCAGCAGACGCGCATGCGCATCATGGGGCCGGACTGTCTCGGTATTGTTATTCCGGTACGTAAAATCAACGCCAGCTTTCTGCATGTACCTGTGCGCACCGGGCATATCGCCTACGTCGGTCAGTCCGGGACTCTGGCGTCCGGGGTTATGGACTGGGCATTCAGCCGCCGCATCGGATTCTCTCACGTACTGACACTGGGCAAGAGTCAGGATGTCACTCTGCCGGACGTCATTGACTACATCGTAAAAGAACCACCGGTCAGAACGTTGTTGATTCAGCTGGATGAGTTTGGGTCAGGTAAGGCGCTTATCCGCGCACTGCGTGCGGCCTCCCGTCACAAGCTGGTGCTGGCCGTTAAGAGCAACCGTTTTCAGGAAAACCCCCTTAATCGCATTGCTACCCCTAAGGGTCTTGGGTCCCGTGACGCACTGGTTGATGAAACGCTGGCCCGCGCCGGTGTTCTGCGTGTGTCTGCGACCGACGAGCTGTTTGACTGCGTTGACGCCCTCAGTCAGCGCCGTGAAGCTTTTGGTCCGCGTCTGGCTATCGTTGCTAACGGGCGCGGCCCGGCCATCCTCGCTATGGATCGGCTGCTGCACGATCGTGGTGTATTGGCGAAATTGTCGGAAGATACCCGTACGCATCTGCGCGGCCTGCTGCCGGAATACCTGCGTACCGACAACCCGATTTTGCTTAACCCGGAACTGAACCCTCAGCAACTGGCTGCGGTTACACAGACACTGCTGCGCGATAAGCAGGTGGACGCCATTCTGGTGATTTATATTCCCGGGCTGCAGTCTGATCCGCTGGCTAACGCCGAAGCTCTTGTAAAAGTGGCAAAAACCAGCAATAAAACCATCCTGACCAGTTGGATGGGTGAGTATTCGGTTGAGGATTCACGTGACTGTTTCGATCAGAACGGCATCCCGACTTTCGATACTCCGGATAATGCCATCAAGTCTTATATGTACATGGTGCAGCACCAGCGTACTCAGGATCTGTTGCGTGAAACACCAGAAAGTCTCGAGATTCCGATTTCATCTGCCTATCACGAGGTTGATAAAGATATTCTGGCCATTCACCGTCCGGGGGATTACCTGCTGCCGACCCACGCCTGGGAGCTGCTGAAAGCCTATGGCTTCTCCTGTGCTCAGGCGATGTATCGCACCAGTCTCGCAGACCTTATGGCTGAGTCGGACTCCGTCGCAGGGCCATGGGTGTTGCGTGTTCATCACCGCGATTACCTGTATCCCTTTGCCTATGGTGACAATCCCCGCGAGCGTCTGCGCTCGGTGGCCCGTGATCTGCGCTCACTGGAAGCGGTGGAAGAGGCTGCCGGCGAGCTGGAGCAGCAGATCCATAAGGCGTTCCCGCAGAGTCCGGTGCTGGGTTATACCCTGCAGACCATGCATCGCGCACTGGACAATCTGCAGTTCTCATTCGGTATCGGTCGGGATTCGGAAATTGGCCCTTACCTGTTCTTTGGTGGTGGCGGTTCCACGGCTGATATTCTGGTGGATCGTCAGGTGGCGCTGCCGCCACTGAACGCCAATCTGGCAGAAAAACTGATCAAGCGCAGTCATTTCTACGAAGTACTGACAGAGCGTTCGGAAAATCTGGAGCGTGAACTGGTCACACTGGAACGCTGGCTGGTTGCGCTGTCGCACATGGCGCTGAATCATCCGTGGCTGGCCGGACTGGAGGTGAACGCCATTCGTCGCCAGGTGGGTCATTACATGATCATTGGTCTGGCTGGCGAAGTCGGTCACGCCATGAAGAGTGCCATTCTGCCGTACCCGAAAGAGCTGGAAGACAGTTATGAAAGCCGCAATGGTCATCAATACGATGTGCGGCCAATCCGTGGCGAAGATGAGCCTCTGCTGGAGGATTTTTACAGCCGCCTCAGTGCTGAGTCACTGCGCCTGCGCTTTTTCTCGGCGCGTCGTCAGTTTGATCATCGCGAGCTTGCTCGCTTTACGCAGATTGATTACGACCGGGAAATGGCGTTTGTCGCTTTGAGAGAAGGCGTTCTGTACGGAGTTGTGCGAGTATGGATTGACGCGGATGATGTTGCCGCTGAATTCTCGGTGATTATCGATGATAACTGCCGCGGCGAGGGTCTTGGTCTGCGCTTGATGCAGGGCATCATTGAATACCTCCGTGACCGGGGTGTGCTGCAGATTTTCGGTTCAGTACTACCACACAATACCGGCATGCTGAAACTGGCCAAAAGATTGGGATTCAGCCAAAAACACAACCTTGATGAAGGTGTCGTCGAGGTAGGTATGAATCTGAATCCGATGAAATATGCCTGGCAGCGAAAACGAATGGTTCAGCTCTGAAGCGTTTGCTATATTCCGGGCATAGAAGAATAATGCTGGCACTATGGTGCGTTTAAAATGGCACCATATGAAATGGCGCGTTTAAAATGGCAGAGGGCAGTCGATCCGGGGTTTCGGATTCGGGTGTTCTGCTCAGGATAAACAGCACCGTGCTACGCGGGGCCGCACAGATGATGTTCTGATGTGGGCCCGGCAGTGAGTTGCCGGATCTGAGAGTTAAAGGGTAGTTTTTTGATTAAAGTATTGGTTGTTGATGACCATGAGCTTGTTCGTTCGGGAATATCCCGACTGCTCTCTGACGCGAAAGGGATTGAAGTGGTAGGAGAAGCTGAAAGCGGAGAAGAAGCTGTTCAGTTTGCCAAAGAGTACGAGCCGGATATCGTACTGATGGATATCCGTATGCCTGGCATTGGCGGGCTCGAGGCTACCCGTAAGATTATCCGGCAGAATGAAGAAATTCAGGTGATTGCCGTCACGGCCTGTGACGATAACCCTTACGCTTCACGTTTACTGCAGGCCGGCGCCTCCGGCTACATCACTAAAGGCGCAGACGCTGAAGAAATGGTCAATGCCATTCTTAAAGTGAAGAGCGGGCAGAAGTACATCAGTCCGGAAATTGCCCAGCGAATGGCCCTCAAGCCGTTCCAGCAGGATCAGGCTTCGCCGTTTGATGAACTGTCTGAGCGTGAGATGCAGATCGCATTGATGATTGTTGGCTGTCAGAAAGTCTCAGAAATCAGTGAAAAACTGTTCCTCAGCCCTAAAACTGTTAACAGCTATCGCTATCGGATCTTTGAAAAGCTGAACATCGACAGCGACGTTCAGCTGACCCATCTGGCTGTTCGCTATGGGCTGGTAGACCCGGCTGCTGCAAGTTAAAAATGTCCGATTTTGACATCAAATCCTTTCTTAAAACCCTGACGCAGCGCGCCGGGGTTTACCGTATGTTTGCTGCCGATGGTGAACTGCTCTATGTCGGCAAGGCAAAGAACCTCAAGAATCGTGTATCCAGTTACTTCCGTGCCCGTGGCCTTAACAGTAAAACGGTAGCGCTGGTCAGTCACATTCATCATATTGAAGTGACGGTTACCGCCAGCGAGGCCGAGGCGCTGCTGCTTGAACAGACGCTGATCAAACAGCACCGGCCGCAATACAATATTCTGCTGAAAGACGATAAATCCTATCCGTATCTGCATTTATCGGATCACGAATATCCTTTACTCGCCTACCGGCGTGGCAAACGGCGGAAAAGCGGACGCTATTTTGGTCCCTACCCGAATTCCACAGCTGTGCGTGAAACCCTCAATTATCTGCAACGGCTGTTTCTGTTGCGCAATTGCGAAGACAGCTACTTCCGTCATCGCAGCAGGCCGTGCCTGCAATATGAAATCAAACGTTGTTCCGGCCCCTGTGTTGGTCATATCAGCCAGGCTGATTATTCCGACAGCGTACGTCAGGCTACTTTGTTTCTTGAGGGTAAGAGCGCCGAGCTGCTACGTGAACTGCAGCAGCGAATGGTCAGTGCGTCGGAACAGCTCGAATTCGAGCAGGCTGCTGAATACCGTGATCAGATTGATCTGATGCGGCAGATTCAGGAAAAACAGTTTGTCGATGCAGGTCAGGGGGATGCTGATGTCTGGGCATTTACTGACTGGAAGAATATCCTCTGCATTCATCGGCTGGCGTTCCGTCAGGGGCGTTTGGTTGGCAGCAAGAATTATTACCCGGAAAACCAGGCCGGCGATACGGATGAAGATTTTTTGCTGGGGTTTATGGCGCAGTTTTATCTTTCAGATCATGCGCAGGAAGGACTGCCGAAAGACATTATTGCCAAACTGGACAGCGAGAAGATTCAGCCATTGTTAGAGGCAGTCCGCATCAGTCAGGGGCGTCGCATTAATCACAGCGCTGGCGCCCGCGGTAACAACCGCAAATGGCTGCATATGGCAGAAGAAAATGCCCGCACTGGAGCCCAGGCCTACCTGTCCGGTCGGCAGAATAATGAACTCAAGCTGGAGCAGGTTGCGGAGCTTCTCGGGCTTCCGACAGCGCCGGCGCGAATAGAGTGTTTCGATATCAGTCATTCCCAAGGCGAAGCAACCTACGCATCCTGTGTGGTCTTCGGTCACGAGGGGCTGCTGAAGGAAAGGTATCGGCGCTTTTCCATTCGTGATGTTCAGGCGGGCGATGATTACGCAGCACTTGAGCAGGCAGTACGCCGGCATTTTACCCGCATGCAGGAACAGAACGACCTTCCGGGCCTGCTGTTGATTGATGGTGGAAAAGGCCAGGTAAACCGCATTGAAGCGCTGCTCGAAGAAATGCAGATCAGCAGTGTTGCGCTGTTCGGTATATCCAAAGGCGAAACACGGAAGTCCGGCTGGGAGTTTCTGTGGGAGGCGGGCAGTACGCGCCCTATAATGCCTGACGCTCATAATGACGGATTTCGCCTGCTGCAGTGGGTAAGGGATGAGGCCCACCGCTTCGCCATTACCGGGCACCGTAAAGCCCGGGCGAAAAGCAGAGGTCAAAGTGGTCTGGAAGCGCTGAGCGGCGTTGGTCCTAAACGTCGCAAAGAGCTGCTGCTGCACTTTGGCAGCCTGAAAAACATGCGCAGTGCGCCTAAAGAGGAACTGGAAAAGGTTCCTGGAATCAGTAAAAAACTCGCTGAACAGATATTTATTCAGCTACATGGCGAGTAACGGAGAAAGCAGTATATGAATTTGCCCAACATTCTGACTCTGAGCCGGATCGTTATGATCCCTCTGATGGTTGTCAGCTTCTATTGGTTTGGTGCACAGGGCAAAGTGGTTGCAGCCGGGCTTTTTGCCGTTGCCGCGGTCACGGACTGGTTTGATGGCTATCTGGCCCGCAAACTGAACCAGACGACACCTTTAGGGGCATTTCTTGATCCAGTGGCCGATAAACTTATCGTAGCCGTTGCACTGGTGTTGCTGGTAGAGCATTTTTCGACCATCTGGCTTACGCTGCCTGCGGCCATTATCGTTGGCCGGGAGATCGTTATTTCGGCATTACGCGAATGGATGGCGGAGCTGGGTAAGCGTGCCAATATCGCCGTGAGCTATATCGGCAAAGTAAAGACAGCGGCACAGATGGGATCGATTACTGTGTTGATGGGCGGTGAAGATTTCCCTTGGATAGTCGATCTCGGGTACATCGCACTCTATGTTGCGGCGGTACTGACCATCTGGTCGATGACTGTGTATCTTAAAGCTGCATGGCCGGACCTGCGCTCCTGAATCGCATCTGGCTCAGACTTCTGAGCTAAGTGCTTAAAATGTAAGAAAAAACACTTGACTCTTTTGCTGCTCAGTATAGAATGCGCAGCACTTAACGCGGGAATAGCTCAGTTGGT
>NZ_DJIO01000152.1:7988-8159 GCF_002433655.1 Thalassolituus sp. UBA6592
AATCTCGTTTCCCGCTCCAGTTTTGTACTGCTCAGGCTTCGCCTGACCGGTCAGGAGTTAGCCGGAATGTCCGGTCGTCATCTTAAGTGTCGTGACTTCAACTCCGCATTTTCCAGTAAAGTTTTCAGTCTCTGACTTTACTGTTCAGGCGCGATAGCAAAGCGGTTATGC
>NZ_DJIO01000152.1:8454-8595 GCF_002433655.1 Thalassolituus sp. UBA6592
GGCGCGATAGCAAAGCGGTTATGCACTGGATTGCAAATCCACGTAGGCCGGTTCGACTCCGGCTCGCGCCTCCATTTATTCGGTGACCCACATTCGCCGAAACTGAGGCAAGATGCCCCGGTGGTGAAATTGGTAGACACA
>NZ_DJIO01000048.1:0-8477 GCF_002433655.1 Thalassolituus sp. UBA6592
CCAGACCCGGCAGCAGACCCAGCAACAGAAGAACCCGACAGCAATGGCCTGACAGCCGAAGAGGAAGCGGCAACCAACGCGGACGACAGCAACAGCGCAGAGCCGGCGCTGCCACGCTTACAGGCCCTGCCGCCTCTGCCTGAACCTGAGCCACAGCCGGACAGCACAGATGAACAGCCTGCAGTAAACACGGCAGAAACCTACCGTGACACAGTACGCGAGCGGGTGCGTCAGAGTGTGCAGTATCTCAATCAGCGGGGGCAGCTTAATGTCGTGATCATCGCCTGTGGTGCCAGCGCCGGCTGGGCTGTGGACTTTATGCTGCAACGCCCACGCACGATTCAGACCGACGACGGTGAAGACACTGATCGCGGCTACACACTGGTGATGATCGATGCAAAAGAGAACGCTTACGATCAGGTGCCACTGGTGCAGAAGCTGGGCGAACTGGAAATTCAGGTGCTTGATCTGATCAGTGAGGACTCCGGTGTCCCTGCCCGCACGGTCCAACAACGTGCCGGGCACATGCGTCATCTGCAGCGTGAAGATTATCAACAGATACGGGTTCCATCCTTTGCCGAACAGTATGACGACAACAACACTATCCTGCGGCGGGTGCGCGGATGGCTCAGAACCAACGCCGCCGGCAACGAACTTCCGGGCCAACGCTGAGGAATGACGAAAACCTTCTATACTGATTTCAACGCCTGCTGAAACCAACCGGAACATACTATGGCTACACCGATTTTTGTCACCGCCGCCAGCATCGCCGCCGAACTGCATCAGGCCATGCTGGAGGCCAAAGGACTGGCCCTGACAGCAAAAAACGCCAGGGCACTGGCGGTGCGCGCTGGTTCTAAAACCGTGGGCTTCAAAGCCATCACGCATTTTATTGATGAACTGGCGTCCGACATTATCCGCCAGTCCCAGTACATCAATGGTGTCTCCGAAGGGCTGTCGCAGCATGCCGTCGCTTTATGGCGTGCCGCTCTGGCTGCAGAAAAATTTGACTGGATCGCACATCAGCATGACCGCAATCTGGATTCACTGCAGTCTGCCATGAATCAGAGCCGCCAACAGCGCGAAGAACTGTCAGCCGCCCTGACCCGCGGACTGCGTGAGCTCGAACAACAGCTGGAAGAAGGCGATAAGCACATACGTACCGCCAACCTGATCGCCACCTCGAGTAAGGTTGAAGCGGCGTCTGCCGGAGACTTCCGCAATCAGCTCGAAGTCATCGCTCAGAATATTACCGATACGGCCGACAAAATCCGTAAGCACCTGAGCAAGGCCAGAAACCTGCTCAGTCAGAAGCAGAACTACGCCTGACAGGCCCGGAGAGAAGGAATACAGAATGCTGGCAACAACCTTGTATGAAGACGGTGATCATAAGTGGATTATGTTCGGCCGTGATCCGAACAAACCGGAAGGTATTATTGATACCAACCAATATATGATCATCAGTAGTAATCAGGCGATGCTGCTGGACCCGGGTGGTATCGAATTGTTTGCCCCTATGCTGTCGGCGGTACTGAAGTACGTTCCGGCAGAAAAAATTACCCACCTGTTCGCCTCCCACCAGGACCCGGATATTATTTCATCCCTGGGTTTATGGGATCAGGCACTGCCCAATGCCAAGCTTTATTCGCCCTGGTTGTGGGAAGGTTTTATCCGCCATTTTGGTATGGAACGTATTGAATACTGCGCCCTGCCCGATGAAGGCGCCACGATTACTCTGGGCCGTATTCAGCTACAGTTTGTGCCAGCGCATTATCTGCATTCTTCCGGCAACTTCCATGTCTACGACCCTAAAGCCGGCATCCTGATGAGCGGTGATGTCGGTGCCGCACTGGAAGATACCGATGCGCCACTGTGGGTGGATAAAATGGATACCCATATCCCCAAAATGAGGAAATTCCACCAGCGCTGGATGCCATCCAATGAAGCCAAGCTGGACTGGATCCGTCGCGTACGCCAGCTCGATATCAACATTATGGCACCGCAACACGGGCGACTGTTTCAGAAGGCTCAGGCAAAAGAATTCCTCAACTGGTTTGAGGATCTGCCGGTAGGTGTTGCCATCCGCTGAAGTAATATCGCCCTACGCGGAAAAGTACATGACATAAAAAAACGGGAGCCATGCTCCCGTTTTTTTATGTCACCGCCTCAGCGGCACCAGAAGTTCTGATTCTGCTATAACAACCAGCCCCCCACGGTGGCTGCGGCAATCATCACCATCCAGATCGATGAACTGCGCAAATGCAGACTCTGCCATTCCTGCAGTTCTTCCGCCGCCTGTTCGCCATTCTCCGCAGCGCTGTGCCACTCACGCGATTCGCCATTATGCGTCAGCGCACTGCTGCCCACAGAATGCAGCACATCGGCACTGACAATACGTACTTTCCATAAGGAGCGCTGCCACACCGGCAAAGCCCGCATAAAATTACCGGCCAGGCAGAAGGTCAATCCCAGCAGACGAACCGGAATCCACTCCAGCCAATGCAGATAACGCCAGGCTTTCTGATCGCAGTCACTGGCGCGGGCGTACTGCAGGGTAAACCAGGCCAGTAACACACCGGCGACATCCGCCACCATGTACCAGAACACCATCAGAAAAAAATATTCAAACCAGCGGTGCATCAGTGCTTTGATCACCTGCTCATTCATTTCATGCAGGTTTTCCGAGACCTCTACTTCCGGAACGGAAAGATGCTGATCCGCACAATGATATGCACCCTGATTATCCCCTTCTTTCAGATCGTGCAGATATTCCTGCAGATGACGGCCAATGCCCGCATGCGACAACACATAAAGCAGCAGCAGAATTTCCAGCGCAAAGGCCAGCAGCCCCCAGAACAGCGTATCAATCATCATAAAGCCGGCGGTCAGAATGGCTGTGGGCATAAAGACCACCAGCAGATATTTCAGATGACGCGGCACCGCCGCAAACCAGCGGAAGGACATCCAGATAGAAAGCCACTTACTGAATGTCCGGCTGCGCGTGCTGCGCTGCGGCATGGGTAACTGGTGTTGCGTGACCAGCACAATAAACAGAATCAGAAATTTCATTATTTTTACCTCTGCGGCTGGCCTGGGTGGCTGTTATACGGAATCAGTCCGCAAAACAATTTCTGCCAGCTGAATGCCGGGCCCGGGTCTGTTTTACGTCCCGGGGCAATATGTTCATGACCGGTAATCCGGTATTTACTGAGCGCCGGATATTCTGCCAGCAACTCAAGACAAACGTCTGTCAGCGCACCATACTGCGCGTCGGTATAAGGCTCATGATCTGTACCTTCAAGTTCAATACCGATGGAGAAGTCGTTGCAGTTTTCCCGCCCCTGATAACGGGACAGACCGGCGTGCCAGGCACGGTCAGCGAAGTTCACAAACTGCACTATATTGCCATTGCGTTCAATCAGCAGATGACTGGAAACCTGTAAGGCAGCAATGTCTGCAAAATACGGATGCTCATCTGCGTTCAGCTCATTGCGGAAAAACGCTTCCACATATCCACCACCATACTGCCCCGGTGGCAGGCTGATGTTATGCACCACCAGCAAAGAAACCTCTCCACCCTCTCCCTCAGGGCGAGGACCAAAGTTAGGTGACGGGCACCAGCGGGCTGAACTCAACAATCCCTGATTAATCGCCATCAGGAGAATCCTGAGTATCAGCTGAACGGCCAGAAACAGATGATCGCCACGCAGCACAAGCGCATGACGACGGGTATGTAAGAGCGAACACCGACACCGACAACAACACCGACAACATAGAACCAGAGCCTTTCTTTTTATACATTCTCAATCATACGGACTATTGCTGTCGACGCCACTTTGTCTCACATCAGCCATTAGTCAACTTTGCTGGCCCGACCGTTTGGCTTCTGTCAGTGGCGCGGATATAGTCCACAGTTACCGAATTTTACAAATGACAACCTAAGGAAGTAGCCAATGGAAATGTTAAATAATCTGATCAGCCAGATTAACGGCTTCGTCTGGGGACCACCCATGTTGGGGATGCTGGGCGTCACCGGGGTTCTGCTGACCACCGGTATGGTATTTATGCCCTGGCGCAAGATTGTTTATGCCTTCCGCCAGCTGTTTGCCGCCCATGACGACGGCCATGACGGTGACGTAAAACCCTTCAATGCGCTGGCCACCGCATTATCGGCAACGGTTGGTACCGGTAATATCGCAGGTGTTGCCACTGCAATTGCACTGGGTGGTCCGGGTGCGATTTTCTATATGTGGGTAATCGCTCTGTTTGGTATGGCCACTAAATACGCCGAGGCCGTCTGTGCCGTTACCTACCGTGAAACCGACAGCAAGGGCCGCTTTGTCGGCGGCCCTATGTATTATCTGCGCAACGGCGTTGGCGAATTTGCGCCGGAGATGGGTAAAACCCTGGGGCTGTTATTCGCCATTTTTGGAGCCGTGGCGGCTTTTGGTATCGGTAACGCAGTTCAGATCAACTCCATGGCTGCGGTAATGCACGACAGCTTCAGCGTACCGACCTGGGTAACCGGTGTTATCGTTGCGGTTCTGGTTGCTTTCGTTGTTCTGGGTGGTATCCGCCGCATTGGTGATGTGGCCGGCAAACTGGTACCGGCCATGATCGTTCTTTATGTAGCCGCGTCTCTCATTATTCTGCTGATTAATATCGCCGAGATTCCTCACGCCATCGCGCTGATTTTTACTTACGCGTTTGAGCCAGTGGCAGCCGTTGGTGGTTTCGCCGGTGCAGCCGTTGCCGCCGCCATCCGTTTTGGTGTGGCCCGTGGTGTATTCTCCAACGAAGCCGGTCTGGGTTCGGCGGCCATTGCTCACGCGGCGGCAAAAACCAACAACCCGGTGCGTCAGGGGCTGATCGCCATGCTGGGCACATTCATCGACACCATTATCGTCTGTACCATGACCGCTCTGGTTATTCTGACCTCCGGCATGTGGACCGCAACCGGTGCCGATGGCAATGGTCTGACCGGCGCCATTCTGACATCTGAAGCGTTCTCTGCCACGATAAGCGGTGGTAACTACATCGTCACCGTGGCTCTGGTAATCTTCGCCTTCACCACCATTTTGGGCTGGTCTTACTATGGTGAACGTTGCTGGCAATACCTGTTCAGCGAAAAAACCCTGATCATCTACCGCATCGTCTGGGTGATCGCGGTACTGACCTTCGCCAACGTGAAAGTGGACTTCGTCTGGAATCTGTCAGATACCCTCAACGGTCTGATGGCTGTTCCAAACCTGATTGGTCTGCTGTTACTGGCGCCGATGGTATTCCGCGTTACCCGCGAATACTTCGCCAAGCAGCCGGATTGATGCTTTCCCTGACAGTCAGAGCGCAAACAGGTGTTTGCGCTCTGGCTGTCAGTCTCTTACCACTCCACTCTTCCCCCTTCCCGCTTATTCCTCCCCTCATGGACCTCACTGTTGCCCGCCTGTGCAGGATTTCTGATTCCATGTAAAATGCCCGCCCTGTTCAGATCCAGTAGAAGAGCTCAATCATGGAACTCAGCCTTTACCAGCAAGACATAGCCGCTGCCGTAGCCACCGCCCTGCGTGAAGACGTCGGTGACGGCGACATTACCGCGCAACTGATCCCGGCTGAGGAACAGGCCCACGCCCGCATTATCACCCGCGACCGCGCCATTATTGCCGGCGTTGCCTGGGTCAACGAAGTCTTCCGCCAGCTCGATGACAGCGTCAGCGTCAACTGGAAAGTAAAGGAAGGCGAATGGGTTGAAGCCAATCAGACCTTATTTGAACTGGAAGGCAGCGCCCGCTCCCTGCTCACCGGTGAACGCTGTGCACTGAATTTTCTGCAGACCCTGTCGGCTACCGCAACACTGTGCCGCCAGTACGCTGATAAAGTGGAAGGCACTGGCGTAAAACTGCTGGATACACGTAAAACCATTCCTGGCCTGCGCATCGCACAAAAATATGCCGTCACCCAGGGCGGTTGTTTTAATCATCGCATTGGTTTATTTGATGCTTTTCTGATCAAAGAAAACCACATCATGGCCTGTGGCGGCATCACTCAGGCGGTGACCCAGGCGCACCAGATTGCACCGGGCAAACCTGTAGAAGTTGAAGTGGAAAATATGCAGCAGCTGGAAGAAGCCATTAACGCAGGCGCTGACATCATCATGCTGGATAATTTTTCACCGGCACAAATGAAAGACGCAGTGGCGTACAATAAATCTCATACTAATGGCCGAGTAAAATTAGAAGCCTCCGGTGGCATCACCGACGCAACGCTGCGCGATTATGCCGAAACCGGTGTGGATTTTATTTCCATTGGCGCGCTGACCAAAGACTGTAAAGCCGTGGATTTATCCATGCGCCTGATATAACAAATCGTTGCAGAATAATTACATTCTGTCACAATATTCCTCACCGCATTTTTGTTGTTTTTTTCGTCAGTAGTGACAATATTTGTCACTATCTGACCTCCTCCGAATACCCTTTAAACCACGCCTCACAACGACCATACAAAAACGTGATCCAGCACAAATATTCAGGGCTTGCGCGCAGTAAATAAGCTTGGCACACTTTCTTCACTGTCACTAAACTGGCGTCGTACTTCTGGAATGGACTGGAAGTCCGGATAACTAAATATCTCATCCGAGAGTGGAGAAAGACTATGAAAGCTCAACAAGGCTTTACCTTAATTGAATTGATGATCGTTGTTGCGATCATCGGTATCCTTGCAGCGGTTGCAATTCCGGCTTACCAGGAGTATGTACGTACCTCCCAGGGTGGTGCCACCATGAAGGGTGTTACCCCGTACGTTTCCAAAGCGCAGGTTTGTGTCCAGACTGGTATTGATTGTGCCAACCTGAACAGTGAAATTGATGCTGAAGCTGCTTTGGCTGGTTCTGCTACAAACTTCGATATCAACACTGGGGGCGCCCTGATTTGGACTAACGAGGGTTGTGAGTTGACTGCGACAGTCGGAACCACCGGCGGTGTATCCTATTCCATGAGGGGCATCGCTCCGGTCACAACTCCGCAGTGCGAAGAAGGTGCCGGTCTTGATAGCTAAGATCGCTTGACGAGCGCTATTTAGTAGCGCGTAGAGTCAAGGTTGTCGAAAGCCCCTGTGAAAACGCAGGGGCTTTTTATTTGGGAGCAATGTAGATGATCCTAGTTGCCTTCAGCTTCCTACTGGTCGGGTTTTCTCTATTTGCAGGCCTTATACCGATTGGCGCTGGCAATTATTCGGAGCAGCGCTTCCTGCTGTGTTTAGTGATTTGGCTGACAGTCTGCCTATGTCTTGCCAAAACTGTCGCCGGTCGCAAACACGCAGCGGGGATCGGGTGGCTTCCCTGGTTGCTTCCGCTGATTCTTATATTTCTGTCCGGTGAACTCTATCCAGCGAATTACCACGTTGAACCCCTGATGTTCGCCCTCTTCTTTCTGGGGTGTTGCCTTTTCAGCGGCCATCTGTCGCAGTCGGAAAGTCTATGGCTGAAGTTGGGCAGGGTCCTCACGGTTATTGCGTTCGTGGCACTCATCTATGGATTCATTGCCCTTATGAACTATGCCCTTGCCTTACAGGATGGCAATGCAGACATAGATACAGTTTTGACATGGGGTTTCCCCAATATCCGGTATTGGAGCCATCTGGCCAGCTGGTTGATTCCGCTTATTGCGGCGGCGCAGCGTTCCGGAAGCTTGTCGACTTTGCCAGCGGTCCGGGGGGTATTCGTGCTTGCTGGTGCTCTCTGGTGGTGGATTCTGCTTTCTACATCAGCCAGGGGCTCCGCTTTCGGGCTCTTGGTTGGATCGATAGTTGTAGTTGTGCTCTTCAGGCGGTATTCGTTGGACTGGCTTCGTTCGAATGGAGTGCAGTTGCTTGTCGGCGGCAGCCTGTGGCTAGTTTTGACCTTTTTGCTTCCCTTGTGGTTATTCGATTCAGTAGATTTAAGAGCGATTTCTGCCAGTTCCTCGGGCCGGATACCTCTCTGGATAGAGGCGTGGAATATGAGCCTCGTCAATTTTCCCTTTGGGCTCGGTCCCCAGTCGTGGTTGACGCACCCCTTAGTCTCCGATTTGCAGGTCAGCTCAAAGTCATTTGGTCACCCTCATAACATGTATCTGCTTTGGGCGGCCGAGTATGGATGGGGAGTCATCGTGGCGTTTGTTATTTTCGTTGGCGGTATTGGTCGATACATGGCCTCGAGAGGCGCAGAATATCGAGCGAAAGGTAGAGATGCCACGATAATGGGAGGATTGACCGCTTCGGTCGTGGCTGCGTTCGTGCACGCCGGTGTTTCGGCAGTGTTTATGGCACCGGCATCGATGCTTACTGGGTTTCTGGTGCTCACGATGTTCCTGGCGTTGCTCCAGGCGCCAATTCAGGGTGGCCGTTCGCCAATTCGCGTTCCGGCTCGTCCGTCGGTCAGGTTATCGGCAGGGCTGGCGTTGCCGATAATGGTGGCTGTCGGCCCCGTGGGGGCGCATGGAGTC
>NZ_DJIO01000098.1:0-4734 GCF_002433655.1 Thalassolituus sp. UBA6592
GGCCCGACCGGTGTGGGTAAAACCGAGGTTTCCAAGCAGCTGGCCTCTGTAATGGGTATGGAGCTGGTGCGCTTTGATATGTCTGAGTACATGGAGCGCCACACGGTTTCCCGTCTGATTGGTGCGCCACCGGGTTATGTCGGTTATGACCAGGGCGGTCTGCTGACCGAGGCCATTAACAAAAACCCGCACTGTGTGTTGCTGCTGGATGAGATTGAAAAAGCCCATCCGGAAGTCTTTAACATTCTGCTGCAGGTAATGGATCACGGTACGCTCACCGACAACAATGGCCGTAAAACGGATTTCCGTAATGTTATCCTGATTATGACCACCAATGCCGGGGCAGAGCAGATGAGTCGTTCCAGTATCGGCTTTACGCTGCAGGATCACAGTACTGATGGTGCTGAAGCGCTGAAGAAAACCTTTACGCCGGAATTCCGCAACCGCATCGACAGCACGATTCAGTTTGGTCCGTTAACACCGGAAACCATTCTGCATGTAGTGGATAAATTCCTGACTGAGCTGCAGGCCCAGCTGGATGATAAGGGTGTGGTTCTGAATGTGGACGACAGCGCCCGCGCATGGCTTGCTGAGCATGGTTATGACGCGCGCATGGGCGCACGACCTATGGCTCGTCTGGTGCAGGATAAAATCAAAAAGCCATTGGCAGAGAAAATTCTGTTTGGCGATCTTTCCCGTGGCGGGGAAGTGGATATTTCTGCTGAGGATGGTGAGCTGTCAATTGCTGCTGTGGAAGAAGTGCCAGCCTGACGGCGGCACTTCCTGCAGATGACATTAGCGGGCGCGGTAAGTAATGCGCCCTTTGCTCAGGTCGTAAGGAGTCAGTTCAACTTTAACCTTATCGCCAGTCAGGATGCGGATATAGTTCTTACGCATTTTGCCTGAAATATGAGCGGTCACAACGTGGCCGTTTTCCAGTTTTACACGGAACATTGTGTTCGGAAGGGTATCTACTACCTCACCTTCCATTTCAATAACATCATCTTTTGCCATTCATCACCTGTTTATAGCTTGTACAACGCGGGCGCATTCTGCCTGAAATTTACATAAGAAGCAAAGTAAATGCCTGTTGCATCTGTGGGAATATGATCCGGGCGCAGATTCAGGGTGACAAAAGCGTCCATTTTCCATCAATCAGCGCATCCAGTGGTGCGAATTTGCGCTTATACGTCATCTTCCTGCTTTCTCTTACGTAATAGCCGAGGTAGTCGTAGTGAAGGCCAAGACCCAGAGCTATATGGTTGAGTTGCAGAATGAGCCATGTACCCAGAGAGCGCTCCTGTTCATCCGGGTCAAAGAAGCTGTAGACCGCGGATAAACCGTCCTCAAGCATATCGAATACCATGCAGGCGATAAGCTTTTCCTGGTGTCTTACCTTGAGAAAGCGGGTTGTACCAAAATCACTGACAAGAAAATCCTGATACTGCTGTTCACCTGGCGGGTACATGTCGCCGTCGCGGTGGCGCTCACTGATATAACGTTCATAGAGCTCATAGCATTCTGCAGAGCCGTCCGGCATGGATACTTCGAGAGTCAGGTCGTTATTCCTGCGTTCAGTGCGTTTATGCGAACGCGACGGGAGGAAATCATTAAGACGGATACGCACCGGGAGGCAGGCCGAACAGGTCGGGCAGGCGGGGCGGTACATCAGTCGGCCACTGCGGCGGAAACCGTTCAGGCTGAGCAGGGTCAGTGTTGTGCCATCAAGCTCAGCACGCGGGTCGACATAGACACTGCGCGACTGTTCGCCGTCAAGGTAGCTGCAATCGTGGGTTTCCGGAGGCTGAAAAAGCAGAATTTTATTCATGCCAGTACTCCGGGCAGCACTGTCTGCTGTCCTTTGACAGCTTCGCTGACTCTGAAATTGAAGTCTTCGCGGTCTGCTTCAAAAAGGCCAAACTGTGCCAGGTGGCTGGTCTTCATCTGACAATCGATCAGCTTTACCCCTGATCTGAACAGTGCAGGGGCAGCGTGACCGAAAGCGATTTTGGATGCATTGTCGATATGAGAAAACATGGATTCACCAAACAGCGCCTGACCAATCAGTAAACCATAGAAACCACCGCAGAGCCGGTCCTTATGCCAGTATTCGACACTCAGGGCGCGCCCGCTTTTATGCAGGCGAGTGTAGCCTTCTATCATGTCGTCACTGATCCAGGTGCCGGATTCATGATCGCGGGGGCCGGCGCAGGCTGCCATTACCTGGCGGAAGGCCAGGTTGGTCGTCACCCGGTATTGCTGGCGGCGCATGGCCTTTCTTACACTGCGTGGCAGGCGGAAAGACTCAGCCGTAATGATTGCCCGCGGAGCAGGAGACCACCACATGCGAACCTCCTCCGGGTCGTTCCAGGGGAATATTCCGTGCCGGTAGGCCTGATCCAGCCATAACGGCGTTGTGCGGCCGCCAGCGGCCAGTAATCCGTTGGGATCTTTAAGGGCCCGCCCGGTTGGGGGAAATTGCGGGAACGATGCTTCATCCAGCCAGTCAATCATGCTAAACCCGTGGTAAACTTCGCTTTTAAATCAGGGAATTGGACACTCATTTTGCCAAAGCATACGACTGATCGTGATATTCAGCCAGACACGGAACTGAACATGGGAGATATTCCTGTGCTCTGGAGTCGCCGTCACGACGCGGTATTTGTTGTTCTGACGCTGGCCAGCATTCTGCTGTTACTGGCCCTTGTTACCTACAGTGGGCGGGATATGGCCTGGTCCGCTGCTGGCGCAGGATCACCGGGTAATGCCGTGGGCAAGGTAGGTGCTCTGGTGGCAGATATTCTGTTTCATGCCCTTGGCTATCTGGCTTACGCCGTGCCATTGCTGGTGATGGCCAAGCTTGGCCAGCTGTTCCGTAAATCGCCGGCAGCGAGCGGGCGTGTCTGGTTGTTGCGCGGTATCGGTGTACTGCTGTCTCTGTCTGCTTTGTGTGCTCTGGCTGAAATGAGTATCTGGCATGGCGATTACCTGCCGGTAGGCTCCGGCGGCATACTCGGTAAAACACTGATTGACGTGTTTCTGCCACTGTTTTCCTTTGCTGGTTCAGCCATTCTGCTGGCCGGGATACTGGCATTGGGCCTGATGCTGTTTCTTGAGTTTTCCTGGCTCAGATTCTTTGACTGGCTGGGCGGGGCTGCCGTTGCTCTGGTTGCCCGCATGGCAGAGCGACGTAAAGAAAAGCAGGCTGGCCGTGATTCAGACAACAGATCCGTGGCTTCGCAGGGTAGTCCTGAACCAGCCGTTGCGTCAGTGGCGATGCGAACGGAATCTACAAAGCCTGCAAAACCTGCAGTAGCCAGTGATGCAGTAAATGAGACAGACGATGATGACGGGCAGCCTGAAGCAGACCTGAATGAAACTGAGAAAGCACCATCATTCTGGAAACGTCACCTGCATCGTAAATCCGACGATGGCAAAGACGATAAAAAGCGCAGGGAGGCTGTAGAGCCTGGGTTTAACCTTCCTTCGGCTTCTGCAAATACTAATGCAGGCACTGCTACAGACGATATCGAAGACGACTTTATGGATGTGCCCTGGCTGAGCGATGCTTCCGAGGAAGCCGGCTCAGCCCACAACAGCGCACCTGCGTCAGGGAGTATGGCACAAGCAGAACCACGAGTGGCGGACAAAGCGCCCGCAGCGAAGGCATCTGCAGCCGCTGCTTCTCCGGCGAAAGCTCAGACACCGTCTGAAATACCAATTCAGCCACTGGAAAAACATGAAAGTCAGCCCAGCGAGCGCGCTAAGCGGGATATGCAGGGCCGGCTGTTTGGCGGCGATGATCCGCTGCCATCCATTGCGTTGCTGGATCCCCCGCGTACCGATCAGCCACATGGTTTTTCTGCAGAACGCCTGCAGGAATTGTCACGCCTGCTGGTGCAAAAACTGGCAGATTTTGGCGTTAAAGTAGAGGTGACGGCAGTTGCGCCCGGTCCGGTTATTACCCGCTTTGAAATTCAGCCGGCACCCGGCGTTAAGGCCAGTAAAATATCCAACCTCGCACGGGACCTCGCACGTTCCATGGCAATGGTCGCTGTGCGTGTGGTTGAAGTGATTCCCGGTAAATCCGTGATGGGAATTGAAGTACCAAACGAAGACCGGGCGGTGGTGTCCCTCAACGAAGTACTGTCCTCAGATAAATATGACAAATCCAAATCGCCGCTGACGCTGGCTCTTGGACACGATATTGGCGGCAACCCGGTGATTACCGATCTGGCAAAAATGCCTCACTTACTGGTTGCCGGCACGACCGGCTCCGGTAAATCCGTCGGTGTTAACGCCATGCTGCTCAGCCTGCTGTTCAAGTCGACACCTGAAGAGCTGCGCCTGATTCTGGTCGACCCGAAAATGCTGGAGCTGTCCGTTTACGAAGGTATTCCACACCTGTTGACGCCGGTGATCACTGACATGAAAGAGGCCGCTAACGGTCTGCGCTGGTCCGTTGCCGAAATGGAGCGCCGCTACATGCTGATGGCGGCTATGGGGGTGCGTAACATTGCCGGCTATAACAAGAAAGTTAAGGATGCTATCGCGGAAGGCAAGCCGATTCCGGACCCTCTGTGGCAGATTGATAAGTCTTACGACACAACGCCGCCACTGCTGGAACCACTGCCGTATATTGTTATCGTAATCGACGAGTTGGCCGATTTAATGATTACGGAAGGGCGTATGGTTGAGGAATCTATCACCCGTCTTGCACAGATGGCTCGTGCC
>NZ_DJIO01000115.1:0-60588 GCF_002433655.1 Thalassolituus sp. UBA6592
CTCAGATGAGGCTCGTGATATGAATCCCAAACTGTGGGACAGCAGTGGGCATTGCCGGGTTTTTTTATGTCTGTCTGAAAGCTCCCAGGCAGCGCTGCTATGGGCTGTGGTACACTTGCCGCTTCAGTTACAGGTGTTGTTATGTCGTTAATATTAGCGCTCGATGCGTCTTCATTACTTTGTTCTGTCGCCCTGGGTGATGGGGATCAGCAGTGGAATATCACAGAGCTTCAGCCTCGCCGTCATGCTCAGCGTTTATTGCCGATGGTTGACGAAGTTATCGCTCAGGCCGGAATGGAAATAGAAAGCATTTCTGCCATTGCTTATGGTCGCGGACCAGGCTCTTTTACGGGCATTCGTATCGCCGCAGCGGTAATGCAGGGGCTGGCGATGGCGCTGGATGTTCCGGTTGCCGGTATTTCGTCTTTACAGGCAGTGGCGCAGTCAGTGTTTGAACGCTCCCAGGCAGAAAAAATACTGGTGGTGATGGATGCCCACATGGGTGAGGTGTTCTGGGGTATTTATCAGCGTGATGGCGCTGTTTGTCGGCCTGTTTCCGAAGAAAAAGTAGGTGCTCCTGAGTTATGCCTGCAGAATATCGCCGTTTTCGATGGTGAATTGGCGGGTGATGGTCTGGCTTTGGAGCCGTTTAAACATTTATCCCAACAATGGGCAGATCGTCATCCGGATGCCTGTGACATTCTCAAGCTGGCGCTGGTTGCAAAAAATAAGGGGCTTTTTGCTGAACCAGAACAGCACCAGCCTGTCTATCTGCGCGATTCCGTGGCATGGAAGAAACTTGATGAGCAGCCAAGTCTGCTGAAACGCAATTAAGGGAGCGGAACCTCCGTGGATTTATTTCAGATTATTGTTTTAGCTCTGGTGCAGGGACTGACCGAATTCCTGCCTATTTCCAGTTCAGCGCATCTTATTCTGCCGTCGGCGGTACTGGGTTGGCAGGATCAGGGCCTGGCATTTGATGTTGCAGTCCATATCGGGACGTTGCTCGCGGTTGTTGTGTATTTCCGTCAGGATATCCTGCGCATTATTGGTGGCTGGTTAACGACAGGCTTCAGCCGCACTCCCAATGCAGATGGACGTCTGGCCTGGTTTATTGCTCTGGCGACCATTCCGGCCGGATTGGCTGGTCTGTTGCTGGATGATTGGATTGAAGCAAACCTGCGTTCCGTGGCTGTTATTGCGTGGGCGACAATCGGTTTTGGTATTTTATTGGGTATTGCTGACCGCGTTAAAGGCAAGGGTATTACGCTGGGTAAAATGACGCTGATGATGGCGCTGGTTATTGGTGTTGCTCAGGCAATTGCCTTGATTCCGGGAACCTCCCGCTCAGGTATTACCATGACAGCAGCATTATTTATTGGTCTGCAACGGGTCGATGCCGCGCGTTTTTCTTTCTTATTATCAATTCCATTAATACTGGCCGCAGGCGGATTAAAAACACTGGATCTGATGGATTCTGTTCTGCCGGTTGACTGGAGTGCTATTGCTATTGGTATTGCGGTGTCCGCGGTCAGCGCCTGGTTATGTATCTATTATTTCCTCGCGTTTATCAACCGGATCGGGATGATGCCGTTCGTTGTTTACCGGCTGGTTCTTGGCGCGCTGCTGATGGTCTTTTTTGTCTGAGGTCGCCCTTGTACTCACTTATCTGTCTTGACCGCGCCTTACTGGCGGAGGCAAAGCGCTGGTGTGATATGTATGGCCTGACTCTGGCACAGGGCACCAGACTGCCAGTGGGTGGCTTTCATTTGTGTCTGGATTTTACCGGGCTGAGTCTGCGCAGTGGCGATGACCCCAAAGTACAGGTGCAGGTGAATTTTTCCGAGGGGGCTGTGGCTCACCGCCGTCGCTTCGGCGGTGGAATGGGGCAGGATATTGCCAAAGCGATAGGTGTTTCCTCGAGCTATAAGCCTTCAGTCATCGATGCAACAGCAGGTCTTGGTCGTGACTCGTTTGTGCTGGCAACGCTGGGCTGCGAAGTAACAGCCATTGAACGTCAGCCGGTTGTCGCTGCATTACTGGCGGATGGATTGCAACGGGCAATTAATGATATTGATATCAGTGATATTATTGCCCGTATCCATTTGAAATATGGCCAAAGCCAGACATTAATCAGCGACGAAAGTGATCAGGGTTTTATGGCGGATATCGTTTATCTCGATCCGATGTTTGATCACGATCCGAAACAAACTGCGAAAGTAAAAAAAGATATGCAGGCGTTCCGCGATATTGTCGGCCAGGATACGGATGCTGGTGATCTGCTGGGACCAGCCTGGCAGGCAGCACGCTGCCGGGTGGTAGTCAAAAGAGCCAGAAAGGCAGAACCTTTGGCCGGACGTGCGCCAAGTTATGCGATTACCGGTAAATCCAATCGCTTTGATGTGTATGTTAAAGCAAAGGTCGCGCCGCCAGAGGCATAACTATCCGCTGCCTGCTGACACAACAGCCGGATAATTTATCCGGCTGTTGTGTCGAATCAATCCTGTTTTTTCTCGTCTGCCTCTTCTGCGCCAGGTTTCTGAGCCGGAGTTGCTTCGGTTTCATCTGCCTCTGCATCATCATTGGCGGTGTCTTCCGTGTCCGGTTCTTTATCGTCAGAGTCTGCTCCCAGGCTGCGCAGGATACTCTCGCGTAATGCACCGTCGAGAATTTCTTCCAGACTGGCGATCAGCGGCTGCAAGCCATCGTCAAATATCAGTTTATCGTCAGTGGCTTTTGCCAGGCGCTGTTCGCTGATGAGCTGGCGGATCAGTGTGCGGAACAGGTTCTTGTCAAAAAACTCCGGCGCGTTAATGCCGTACAGCAGAGAGATACGTTGCGCCAGCAGGGTGCTCTGTTCCTCCAGGGAGGTGGCGTCGAGTTCGCCGCTGCCTTTCTGACTGAGAATGCTCAGTGTCAGGAAATAGCGCTCCAGCGTTTGCATCATATTGCCGGCCAATCCCTGCAGCATGGCAAATTCGTAGCTGCTTGCCGGCGGTGCGTAATAACCGCGGCTGTTATGCAGGAGATATCCATGCTCGACCAGTACTGTCAGCCATTGCTTCACTTCTTCTGCCAGTTCTGCTTCGTCCCAGCGCAGGAACAGCTCGGCTTTTAAATATGGATACAGCAAGGTGACGATGTCCTGGGTCTGGGTCAGACCGGCGCGCTGATTGTTGGTGAACAAACAGGCTAATAACGACGGCAGTGCGATCAGGTGCAGCACGTTGTTGCGGTAGTAGGTCAGGGTTACCGCCTGACGTTCATTAGTCTGAATCAGGTCGCCCAGTGGATGCTGACTGCGGCTGACGACGTCCAGCTTCTCACCATATTCGAGCCAGCTCTGGCCATCGCCGTCCGGCAGGCTGGTGAGGTGGCTGTATGGGTTGCTGGCGAGCAGGCGATGGTAACTTTCCATCTGGCTGATCAGCTGTTCTTCTTCCATGGCCTGACGCGGCGCTGACAGGATGCTCAGAGCGATCAGGTTAACCGGATTGACAGACGTGGCGTTATTAATACCGGTAACGACCTGATTGGCCAGCTGGCCGACCACTTCCGGTGCCCATTGCGGGCGATAGTCAGAATCGCTGTAATCCTGCTCTTTCCAGTCAGGCTGTTGCTGATCCAGAAATTCTGTCAGGTAGACCGGATCGCCAAAGGTCACGTTCACTTTGCCAAATGAGCGTTTCAGAGAGCGCAGAGTGCCCAGCACGCCGAGCAGGCTTTCTTTTTTCTTTTTCTGACCGCGTAATTCGCCCAGATAGCTGTTGGCTTCGAATACTTTTTCATAGCCGGTATAAACCGGCATAAACAGGATCGGTTTGCGTGAATCGCGCAAATAGCTGCGCAATGTCATGGCCAGCATGCCGGCTTTCGGACTCAGGGTGCGGCCGGTGCGGGAGCGGCCGCCTTCAACGAAATATTCTGTGGCGTAACCGCCGGCAAAGACTGAGTGCAGGTATTCGTCAAACACCGCTGCATACAGTTTATTGTCGCGGAAGGTACGGCGCATAAAGAAAGCACCGCCACGGCGCAGAATGGAACCCACCACCGGCATATTCAGGTTAATGCCTGCAGCGATCTGTGGCAGCTGCAGGCCCTGATGGTATAGCACGTACGACAGCAGCAGATAGTCGATGTGGCTGCGGTGGCAAGGCACATAAATGATTTCGTTGTCTTTAATGACGTCTTTCAGGTTTTCAATATTGTGTAACGCAATACCGTCGTAAATCTTATTCCACACCCAGGTCAGTACCAGGTCGAGAAAGCGCACATTGGTATAGGAAATATTGGAGGCGATTTCGTCTGCGTACTTAAGTGCTTTTTGCTGGGCTTTGAGTTTGGAAATACCTTTGCTTTGCGCTTCTTCTTCAATCGCTTTGACCACCAATGGGCGGTTAGGAATCTGATGTACCAGGGTGCGGCGGTGAGAAAGGTCTGGTCCGAGTACCGCTGCAGATACCTGGCGGTTATGAACGCGCAGTACCCGCGCTACTTTGCGGGCCAGTTTCTCTGCGTTCTGGCCGGACTCTGCCATCTCGCGTAATGAAATCGGACGGCTGAAATGAACAAAGGTATTGCGGCCATTGAGCACAATGGCCATCAGTTTGGCCAGGCGACCACCGATGGCACCGGTATTCTGTAACCAGATACGCAGAAATGAGCCTTCCTTTTGTGGCGCCCGGCCCCAGAAGACACGTACTGGTACGATCTGGATGTCGCGCTCGTCATCTTCCAGCAGCCATTGCGTCTGGCGGACCAGTTGGGATGCCACCATGGGCGTTCCCTGTTTGCGGAAAAAGGCAGCGCGATGGTAAATGCTGAACCAGGGTTTGCCTGGCAGGCGGCGCTCCGCGCGGTCATCCTGTGGGCTGGCCCAGCCTTTCAGGCTGGCTTCGCGGTCAATAACCAGCTGTTCCGCGTGGGATGGGTACAGCATGGCGTAAATCACCGGTTTATCCGGATCAATATTAAAGTCTTTGGTATCCGGACCAATAATCTGGGTTTTAATCATGCTGTACAGCAGCTTTTGCTGTACGCGGAACAGAACGCTGCGCAATTTTCGGATTATTTTCATCTTATGGCTCTTTATTCGCTACAGACAGTCCGGATGCTGCTGTCTTATGGGCTGTGAAAGTTTAACCCGTGCAGCGCCTTGTTTAAACGGTGAATAATCTGACTCTGTGAACCAGGGCCGTGGATTTTTAAATTGCAGGAGCGCGATATTTAATCCTGCAGCTCCTTATGCAAATAAAAAGCAGACTTTATGCTTCATTGTCCTTTTGTGTTGTTTATAAACCGTCTGCTTGGTTGTTTGGATTGCTTCGCGTTATTCACAGGTTTGTGTGGAGAGGTTTGTATGGAGAGGTCTGTGTCGAGAGGTTTGTGTGGAAGTCATCGTTATTCTGACACACCACGACACTTGTCGTGATGGCTGATTTTTTCTTGTTGTTTTGCTGATGGTGATCGTGAGGGGGAGTGCGAGGGAAGGGGTCATGCAATGACATGATCGGTATTCAGCCGTTGTGCCGGACACAGTCTGGCAGGAAAGAACAAAGTGGGCTCCAATACGGGCTGTTGCGCTTGTTTTTGCGGTGTTGTTACAGCGTTGAGGGCTTTCCTCTGTCCTTAGCTGCTGTTCTTAGCTACACAGCAACCGGATGTCACTATGTGATATGGACTGGCGAACATTGCAGGCAGACAATCCTGGTTCGGTATGCAGGTACAGGATGCACAGTTGTTGTCGGTCAGTCTGAATCAGCATCTTTCTTTGAGGCCTGTGTTCTCCGCCGGATCTGTGGTTGCTATCCGTGGGTGCTATAAAGAGGGCAGGAAAGAGAACTGGATGGAAGAGGGGTTTCAGCGCAGTCACTTTCTGCCTGCGCCTTGACTATCTCTCATCAGTAATGAGGGGGCGGTGCTTCCTGGCTGCTGTCTTTTACCTGGCCATCATCGGCCTGCAGCTGCTCCAGTTTTTTATTCATCATGCGCATTGCCTGACGGGCAAGATCAAATTGTTGCGACAGCTCCGCCATCTGGCTGTTTAGCGTGTCCACGGTTTCCTCCATGAAGGCCAGCTTCACTTCGAGTTCGTCAATCCGGCGCTGAGCCGCGTCATCCGTGGTCTGCAGGCTTTTATGCCCTTGCTCTGAATGGCTCATAGGATGCTTTATACCCCTTTGCTATCGTGTTGATTTTTTTAATGAATTGGGCTTTCATAGCCCACTCGTTACACGGCTTTTACAGCCAGTATTCCGATTCAGATGTGATAATAACAGCGATATGAGAGAAGGCATGGGCAAAATTATGTTGAGAAGAATTTTAATAGCACTGGTCAGTGCGGTGTTATTGGCAGGTTTGGTTGCTGTAGTTTTACCGAAAGTGGTCACCGGCCTGCAGGTTGAAGGCAGCGTGATGGCGATCGAAGGCATGAAGATGTTTCTGTTCCTGGTGGCCGTGTTTGGTTTCGTCATCAGTATTGTGTCTGTGCAGCTGTCGCCATCCCGTCGTCGCCGTTTCCGTAACAGCGGTACTGTGGTTGAGCAGGATGTGGAAGACGGCCGTGAGCGCGGCGTTGTTAAATGGTTTAACGTCAAAAAAGGTTTTGGTTTTATTACCTGGGACGAAGGTGAGGATGTGTTTGTCCACTTCCGCTCGATTCGTGGTCAGGGTCACCGATCACTGACGGAAGGTCAGCGGGTTAAGTTTACCGTTGTTCGTGGGCAGAAAGGCCCTCAGGCGGAAGACGTATCAGCGGTTCGCTGAATACGGACAGCGGAAAACAAAAAAAGCGGCTTTCAGCCGCTTTTTTTGTGCCTGACCGTCAGATCAGATGCGCAGTTTTTTACCGGCCCGCGGTCGTCAGGTCTGTTGTTTCTGTGGCGCGGGCTTTACCTGAGCTGCAATTTTGCGCAGCGGACAGGCGCGGTTGATCCGGGCGACACGATACGGGTCGTCGCATTGGGCTTCGCCCAGCCATTGCAGAATTTCGGTGATATGTTGCCAGAAGGTCATCGGGTCACTCCTGCAGAACCTATACATTGACTGTAGAAATTCCGCAGGAAGTTGCCACTGGCTGACAGGTTAGTCGCGGGCGAGAAGAGCCTTCAGCAGACGAGGATTGCTGACAACCAGGTTGGCTGGTGCTTTCAGCATTGGCTGGCCAGACACTTCGGACATCAGACAGCCGGCTTCAGAGGCGACCAGACCGGCAGCGCTGAGCGCATACTCGTCGACATCGCTGAGCATGGCAGCCTGAAAACGGTCGGCAGCTACGTAGCAGATGGACAGCGCGTTAGAGCCGATGTTGCGCAGATCGTAAGCGCGGGTCATCAGGCGTTGAGTACGCTGGCGCTGGTCGAGTGCTGAATCGTTAGTACCCATTGGCTGGGTATAACCAACAATGGCATCGCTCAGGGCATTGATGTTACTGCAACGAATACGACGGTTGTTCAGCTGAGAGCCACGACCACGGGAAGCAGTAAACTCATCACCATTGATTGGGTTAACAACAACGGCGTGCTCAGTTTTACCGTTGGCCACGCAGCTGATAATGATGGCAAAAGACGGAATGCCTACGCGGAAGTTGGCGATGTCATCAATCACGCAGATCTGCCAGGTTGGCTGATCGTTATTCTCAATGTTGCGGCCGGTTTCACGACCAGCAAAGTTGTGCTCAGGCAGGGCTTTCTTCAGTTCGAAGATGATGCTCTTTTCCAGACCAATGGTGCAGTCTGCAATAAACTTTGCTTTTTCCTGATCCGTGCTCTGGGCAGAATCGAAACGGTCCAGACGGCGGACCAGGTCTTGGCCAGCATTACGCGCAGCGCGCAACGCCAGGTTCACCATGGGTTGCATAGGGCTTCTGTCTCTTAAAGAACATTTTGGGGCGCGGGATTATATCAGCACCGAACTGGTTAGCAAGGGCGGTTTTACGTTACACTTCACGCCCTTTCAATTTTTCCTTTATCCGCTTAGCCGGATACGTCGCAGGATTCCGCTTTTTTATGCTAGATCAGATACGCATTGTCATGGTGAATACCACCCATTCCGGCAACATCGGAGCGGCTGCCCGGGCAATGAAGAACATGGGGCTCAGCCGGCTGGTGTTGGTGGATCCGATTGCCGCTATCGATGAAGAGGCGATTCAGCGCTCCTCCCGCGCAGAGGATATCCTGCACAACGCTGTGATCGTACCGACATTAGAGGAAGCCGTAGCGGACTGCTCTTTGATCATCGGCACGTCGGCGCGCAGCCGGCATATTCCGTGGCCGCTGATGACACCACGGCAGTCAGCAGCCAAAGCCCGTGAGATGATTCCGGCCGGTAATGAAGTGGCATTGGTGTTCGGGCGTGAGTCCCGCGGCCTGACCAATGAAGAGCTGCATCTGTGTACGGCCCACGTGCACATTCCCACGGAGGAGTCATTTTCTTCTCTTAATGTGGCGCAGGCGATTCAGGTGCTGTGTTACGAAATGCGTCTGGCACTGGCGGAACCTGCCGGGACTGATGCTGACGAAGAAGACGGTGTCTGGGGGGTGCCCTGGGATCATCCGCTGGCAACGCACGCGGAATTGGAAGGACTGTTTCAGCATATGGAATCTGCGCTGGTTGATATCGGCTTTCTTGACCCCGATACTCCCAAACAATTGATGTCGCGCATGCGCCGCCTGTACCAGCGTGCGGCGATGGACAAAACCGAAGTAAACATCCTGCGCGGTATGCTGGCCACAGTGCAAAAGCAACTGCATGGCGGAAAAGCCCGGGACAAGAACAATATACCAGCCTCAGATGCTGGCAACAGCACAACACAAGAAGGTGAAAGTAAGTGAGTATCAAACAACTGCGTGAAGATATCGCCAGTGTTTTTGAGCGTGACCCGGCAGCCCGCAATACGTTTGAGGTGTTGACTACCTATCCGGGTTTGCACGCTATTCTGCATTACCGTATCGCCAACTGGCTTTGGCGCAAGGGAATGAAGTGGCTGGCGCGTTTATTGTCGACCTTCAGCCGCTGGATGACGGGTATTGAGATCCATCCCGGCGCAACCATTGGCCGCCGCTTCTTTATTGACCATGGCATGGGTGTGGTGATCGGTGAGACAGCAGAGATCGGCGACGACTGCACGTTGTATCATGGCGTTACGCTGGGGGGTACCACCTGGAATAAAGGCAAGCGTCACCCGACGCTGCGCAATGGCGTGGTTGTGGGTGCCGGTGCCAAAGTGCTCGGTCCGATCATTGTTGGTGAGAATGCCCGTATCGGCTCCAATGCGGTCGTCACCAAAGAAGTGCCGGACAGTGCAACCGTGGTGGGGATTCCGGGTCGTATTATCCGTAAAGCCGGCGATGAAACACTGGAAAAACGTCGCCTCATCGCCGAAAAGATTGGCTTCGACGCCTACGGTATAGCCGACGAAATGCCGGACCCGATTGCGCGATCCATCCATAACCTGATGGATCACATGAACGCGGTAGACAGCAAGATTGATACTATGTGCAAAGCGTTGGCAGAAATGGGTAACACCAGTTGCTCTGATGCCTTGCCCAAGCTTGAAGAAGAGACCTTCGTCAGTCTTAATGATGCCTATGCAGAACTGAAAGAAGTGGCCCGTGAAGCCATCCGTCAGGAGGATCAGCAGGAACAGGCGGCTGACAAGACTGACAATGAACAGGACAGGGCGCTTTAAAGTTGACTGAATTTGTCGGATTTGGGCATAATAAGTCATTACTTAATACAGGGGATTACTCATGCGATTAACGACTAAAGGACGCTATGCTGTGACTGCCATGCTGGATCTGGCGATTCATGCTCAGCAGGGGCCGGTCAGTCTTAATGATATTTCCGGTCGTCAGGGAATCTCCCTTTCCTATCTGGAGCAGTTGTTTGCCAAGCTGCGCCGTAATGGATTGGTCGCCAGTGTCCGTGGTCCGGGCGGCGGTTACCGCCTGAGCCGCGAGAGTGCACAGATCAATGTCGCCGACATCGTGGATGCAGTAAACGAATCCATGGATGCAACCCGCTGTAATCGCCGTGGCGATTGCCAGGATGGTCAGCCATGTCTGACGCATCATCTGTGGCTGGATCTGAGTGATCAGATTCACGACTTCCTGTCCGGCATTACTTTATCCGGTCTGATTGAGCGCGAAGAGATCCGTCTGATCGCCGACCGTCAGGGTCAGTCCGGCAGTAACCGCATTCAGGCGGTTGAAGAAACAGAACAAGAGAGTCAGGCGCAATCAGCCTGATGGCTGGCGTAAACCGCTGACTTTATACCTCCGGCACCCGGATGGGTGCCGTCTCCACTTGACCTGAAGGCGCGGGCGCGGACAATGCCCGGTTTCAGATCAGCCCGGAACCATCATGAAAGCCCTGTATTTCGATTACGCTGCGACCACTCCCGTTGACCCTCGTGTTGCTGAGGCTATGGCTGCCTGTCTGACGATGGACGGCAACTTCGGTAATCCTGCTTCCCGTTCCCACCGTTATGGCTGGCAGGCGGAGCAGGCGGGGGAAAGCGCCCGTCGCCAGCTGGCTGATCTGTTGAATGCTGATCCGCGCGAAATTGTCTGGACCTCTGGCGCCACTGAGAGCAACAACCTGGCTCTGAAAGGCGTGGTTGAGCACCTGCGTGACGCTGAGCAGGTACAGGGTCCGCTGCACATTATTACGTCGGCGATCGAACACAAAGCGGTGCTTGATCCGTGTAAATGGCTGGAAAAGCACCAGAATGTGGAAGTAACTCTGCTGACACCGGATGCGGATGGTCTGATTGACCCGCAACAGGTGAAAGACGCATTGCGTGATAACACCTGTCTGGTCAGTCTGATGGCTGTCAATAATGAGCTGGGTACCATCACCGACATTGCCGCAGTCTCTGCGCTGCTGAACGATCATCCGGCTCTGCTGCATGTGGATGCCGCTCAGGCGGTAGGCAAAATTCCGGTGGACGTAAAAGCCTGGGATGTTGACCTGATGTCTGTGTCGGCGCATAAGTTCTATGGCCCTAAAGGCATTGGCGCTTTGTTCGTGCGCCGTGAACCACAGGTGAAACTGGCCGCCCAGATTCACGGTGGTGGTCATGAGCGTGGTATGCGTTCCGGTACGCTGGCGACGCATCAGCTGGTCGGTCTGGGTGAAGCAGCACGTATTGTTGCGGAAGAACAGGCCACTGACGAAGCGCGGATCCGTGCTTTGCGCAACAAACTCTGGCAGGGGCTGGAAGCGATCGGTGACGTTTATCTTAACGGCCATGCGGTGCACGGCTCTGCCAATCATCTGAACGTGAGTTTTGCCGGTGTCGATGGTGAAATTCTGCTGGCTTCGCTGGCGAAGGTCGCTGTCTCGTCGGGCTCCGCCTGTAACTCGGCCACCGTCGCGCCATCTTATGTACTGAAGGCCATTGGCCGCAGCGATGATCTGGCTCATGCGGGGCTCCGTTTCAGTCTCGGACGCTTCACCAGTGAAGACGATATCGATGCTGCAATTGCCGAGGTAAGCCGCGTGGTAACTGCGCTGAGAGGCTGAGCAGGCGCTGTCAGCGCTGGTCCTGCTGAGGCCTTTTAGTGGCCGTTGTACCCGCTGAGCAAAAACCTTAACAAAATCAGTGCCAAAATTTCCTTCAGAACCCCCGGGACACGTACAACTTTCATCAAAAGGTGCGTATAATCCGCGGGTTTTGATCCTCTAACCCCTAAAATTGATTAATTCTGGAGCTAAAAATGGCTGTTGAACGCACTTTGTCCATCATCAAACCGGATGCAGTGGCCAAAAACGTAATCGGTGAAATCCTGACCCGCTTTGAAAAAGCTGGCCTGAAAGTAGTTGCCGCTAAAATGATCAAGCTGGACGACGAAAAAGCCGGTGGTTTCTACGCTGAGCACAAAGAGCGTCCTTTCTTCAAAGATCTGGTTGGCTTCATGACTTCTGGTCCTGTTGTTGTACAGGTTCTGGAAGGCGAAAACGCTATCGCTGCTAACCGCGAACTGATGGGTGCAACTAACCCTAAAGAAGCGGCTGCCGGCACTATCCGTGCTGACTTCGCAGAAAGCATCGATGCAAACGCAGTACACGGTTCTGACTCTGCAGCATCTGCTGAGCGCGAAATCGCTTACTTCTTCTCTGCAGAAGAAATCTGCGCACGTTAATTCGGCGCGGAACTCAGGGGGCCTGTGGCCCTCTGACTGCTCTTAACGCCAAACTCTGTCTGGTATCTGCTGATGTCTGAAAGCAACGAAAAAGTTAATCTGCTGGGGCTGTCGCCCACCAAAATGGAAGCCTTCTTTGCCAATCTGGGTGAGAAGAAGTTCCGTGCCCAGCAAATGCTGAAATGGATACATCAGTACGGCGAATCCGACTTCGACAAAATGACCAATATGAGCAAGCCTCTGCGGGAAAAACTGTCGAAGGTGTGTGAAGTACGCCTTCCGGAAGTGATTTACGAAGATTTCTCCAAAGACGGAACGCGCAAATGGGTGATGCGCATGGACGGCGGCAGTGCTGTCGAAACCGTTTATATCCCGGAAAACGAACGTGGCACCCTGTGTGTCAGCTCGCAGATTGGCTGTTCCCTGGACTGCAGTTTCTGCTCCACCGGTAAACAGGGCTTTAACCGTGATCTGAGCGTCGCTGAGATTATTGGTCAGCTGTATGTCGCGGCCATGAGTTTCCACGAGCCGGGTGAACGCCGCGAACGCCGCATTACCAACGTGGTAATGATGGGTATGGGCGAGCCATTACTGAATTTTGATAACGTTGTCGACGCCATGCAGCTGATGATGGAAGACAACGCTTATGGTTTATCCAAGCGCCGGGTGACATTGAGCACCTCCGGTGTCGTACCAATGATGGATAAACTGGGTGACGTGATTGACGTTTCCCTTGCGGTATCCCTGCATGCGCCAAACGATGCGCTGCGTAATCAGCTGGTGCCGCTGAACAAAAAATACCCGCTGAAAGAATTGATTGCCGCCACCAACCGTTATCTGGGCAAACTGCCGGATAAACGTAAAGCGACCATTGAATACACTTTGATTGATGGTGTGAACGACACGATGGAGTGTGCGGTTGAACTGGCCGAGCTGTTGAAGCAGGTTCCCTGCAAAATTAACCTGATTCCATTTAATCCATTCCCGAATTCCGGCTACAAACGCCCGAGCAATAACCGGGTTTACAAGTTCCGCGATTATCTGATCAGCCAGAATCATGTTGCCACTATCCGTTCGACACGTGGCGATGATATTGATGCCGCCTGTGGACAGCTGGTAGGCAAAGTACAGGACCGTACGCGTCGCAGTGCCCGTTATATTGATGCCGTACAGGTCGACGACACATCAACCAGAGGGAATGCATAGTGATTAAACGTTTTATCAGCTCTGTATTGGTTTTACTGGTCAGCCTTACCCTGGCATCCTGTGTGACAGTAACGGAAAGCCGCCTGACAAAGAAAAAGTCGCCGGAAAAAGCAGTCGAAAATTACACTCAGCTGGGTCTGGGTTACCTGAACCGTAACCGTCCGGATCTGGCGCGTAAGCGTTTACAAAAAGCATTATCCATCGATGACAGTTACGCACCGGCTAACGATGCTATGGGCCTGTTGTGGCAAACCGAAAGTGAATTTGATCTGGCCGAAGAGTTTTTCAAAAAGGCGCTGCGGGAAGATTCATCCTATGTGCTCGCCCGACACCATCTGGGTCGTCTTTATACTCAGCTGAAGCGTTACGATGATGCCGAAGATGAATTGCGCAAAGTTGCTGAGAATCCTTATTACGAAGGGCGTGCCTCGGCCAGTAATGACCGCGCTACGAATTATTATCTGCAGGGTAAAACGCAGGAAACCATTCAGACTTACGGCCAGACTCTGCGTATAGCACCGTACAATACAGAAGCGTTGATGAATGTATCCAATCTGTTGTTCGACGCTCAGAGATTTGACGAATCGCAAAAATATTTCGACCGCTTTGATCGGATGGTTGCCCGGGATCAGACACAGCATACGTCTCACAGTCTGTGGCTGGGCATTAAATTGGCCAATATCCATGGTCAGGCCAGTCGTGCAGCCGGATATGCCAGTGACCTGAAACAGAACTTCCCGCAATCCCGGGAATATAAGCTCTATATCCAGTCTTTGTCCGGAGTGACTCAATGAGTACGCAGTTTGTAAATCCGATTAAACGGCGCAAAAGCCGTAAAATCTGGGTGGGGGATGTACCGGTGGGCGGCGATGCGCCGATTGCCATACAGACCATGACAAACACTGACACCTGTGATGTTGCCGCCACGGTGGCGCAGATTCAGCGCGCACAGGATGCAGGTGCGGATATTGTTCGTGTTTCTGTGCCGACGATGGACGCCGCGGATGCCTTCGGTAAGATCCGTCAGCAGGTCAATGTACCTCTGGTGGCGGATATTCATTTTGATTACCGCATTGCTCTGCGTGTCGCCGAGCTGGGTGTGGATTGCCTGCGCATTAACCCGGGTAATATTGGCCGTGAAGACCGCGTTCGTTCGGTGGTTGACGCCGCCCGCGATAAAAATATTCCGATCCGTATCGGCGTCAATGCCGGTTCACTGGAAAAAGATCTGCAGAAAAAATATGGCGAGCCGACATCGGAAGCTCTGGTGGAATCGGCCATGCGTCATATCGATATTCTCGATCGCCTGAATTTCCCTGATTTCAAATTAAGCCTGAAAGCCTCTGATATTTTTATGACAGTGGCCGCTTACAAACAGATCGCCTCACAGATTGAACAGCCGCTGCACCTGGGTATCACCGAAGCCGGTGGCCTGCGCGGTGGTACGGTGAAATCGTCCATCGGTCTGGGGCTGTTACTGTGGGAAGGTATCGGCGATACCATCCGTGTGTCTCTGGCGGCTGATCCGGTAGAAGAAGTGAAAGTCGGCTGGGATATGCTCAAGTCACTGAAACTGCGTTCCCGCGGCATCAACTTTATTGCCTGTCCAAGCTGTTCACGTCAGAACTTTGATGTGATCAAAACCATGAACGAGCTGGAAATGCGTGTGGAAGATATCCGCACGGATATGAGTGTGGCTGTGATTGGTTGTGTGGTAAATGGTCCGGGTGAAGCCAAAGAAGTGGATCTCGGTCTCACTGGCGGCCAGCCAAACCTGGTTTACATCGATGGTAAACCGGCCGGTAAAGTGACCAACGAAACTCTGGTTGACGACCTTGAACGAATGATTCGTGAACGCGCCGACAACCTTGAAAAAGAACGTGAAAACCTGATCGCCAGTACCGCCGAATAAGTACTGAACTGCGAAAACAGAAACGGATTAAAGACGACTAATGGCAAAGAAAATCCAGGCCATCCGTGGCATGAACGATATTCTGCCGGCACAAAGCCCGGTATGGCAGTATCTGGAAGGCACAGTAAAAGAGTTGCTGGCTTCCTACGGTTACGATGAAATCCGTATGCCGGTTGTGGAGCAGACTGCGCTGTTTAAACGCTCCATCGGTGAAGTTACCGACATCGTCGAAAAAGAAATGTACACCTTCGACGACCGCAACGGCGACAGCCTGACCCTGCGTCCGGAAGGGACTGCCAGCTGTGTACGTGCCTGTGAAGAACATGGTCTGCTGTATAACCAGACTCAGCGTCTGTGGTACACAGGTCCGATGTTCCGCCACGAGCGTCCGCAGAAAGGTCGTTACCGCCAGTTTTATCAGATCGGTGTGGAAACCTTTGGTATGGCCACGGCCGATATCGATGCTGAAGTTATTCTGATGACGGCGCGTCTGTGGAAAATGCTGGGGCTGAGTGAACACGTTACTCTGCAGCTGAATACGCTGGGCAGTAACGAAGCGCGTGCTAAGTACCGCGATGCACTGGTTGAATTCCTCGGCGAGCGTAAAGACCAGCTGGATGAAGACAGCCAGCGTCGCCTCGACAGTAATCCGCTGCGTGTACTGGACAGCAAAGATCCGGCCACTCAGGCACTGCTGGCGGATGCGCCACAGTTGCATGATCATCTCGATGACGAAAGCCGCGAACATTTCGACCTGCTGCGCAGCATTCTGGATGCCGCGGGTGTGAAATACGAAATTAACCAGCGTCTGGTGCGCGGTCTGGATTATTACTGCAAAACCGTATTCGAATGGGTAACTGACCAACTCGGTTCCCAGGGCACCGTGTGTGCCGGTGGACGTTATGATGGTCTGGTTGAGCAACTGGGCGGTAAGCCAACACCGGCAGTCGGTTTTGCCATGGGTGTTGAGCGTCTGATTCTGTTGCTGGAAACTCTGGAACTGATTCCTGAAGAAGTGCTCAATACTCTGGACGTTTATATCTGTCCGATGGGTGAGAGCAGCGCCCGCGCCGCGCTTCTGTTAGCTGACCAGTTACGTGATGATCACAGCTGGCTGCGGGTGCAGACCAACTGTGGCGGTGGCAGCTTTAAAAGCCAGATGAAAAAGGCTGATAAAAGTGGTGCACGCATTGCCCTTCTGCTGGGCGAAGACGAAGTCGCAGCCGGTACAGTAACGGTTAAGGATCTGCGTGGTGAAGCGGGTCAGGAAACCGTCCCGGCTGCTGAAGTCGGCGACTGGATTGCCAAAGAAATTTTTTAACCATTAAAAAACAGGCCGGTGGTTTGCCGGCAGTGAAATAAAAACACACGCACGGAGACGTGGAAGAATGACTGATATCCGTACCGATGAAGAACAGGCTGAAGCACTTAAAAAGTGGTGGGCTGATAATGGCAAAAGCCTGCTGATCACCGTACTGATCGCTGGCGGCGGTTTTTTCGGCTGGAATACCTGGAAAGAGAAACAGCAGGCCACTGGTGAAGCGGCTTCTCAGGTGTTCAGTCAGCTGATTCAGCAGGCAGCACAGCCAGCTGCTGCCCAGACAGACGCTGTGAAAGAAGAAATGGAAGCACTGGCTCAGCAATTAAAAACAGATTACGCCAGCACCACTTACGCGCAATTCGGTTCCCTGTTTCTGGCGCGTTTCGCTGCGGACGAAGGTGATTTCGCTGCCGCTGAAACCGAACTGAAAGCACTGATCGCTACAGCGGATGAAGGTCCGGTGAAATACACGGCGCAGTCCCGTCTGGCCAATGTGCTGATTCAGCAGGAAAAATACGATGAAGCGCTGGCTCTGGTAGCCACCGTTCCTGCGGACGCTTATGCGCCCCAGTTTGACGAAGCGAAAGGCGATGCTCTGTACCTGAAAGGTCAGCTGGCAGAAGCCCGCGCAGCCTACATCAGCGCTCAGACTGCCGCACAGAACCTGGGCCTGAATACTCAGGGCCTGCAGCGTAAGATTGATAACCTGGCTGCAGCAGCCAGCACAGACGGAGACGCCTGATGCGCAGTCTGCTGCTTCCTGTTGTTCTCAGTGTCTTGCTGGCCGCCTGTGCCAGCCAGCCGGAAAACGAAACGGCTGACACCGGGGAGAGCGGACTGCCTGATTATAACGATCAGACGGATATTGATATCAAGTGGCGTGAAAAGCTCGGCGAAGGCCCGCAAAAGGCTTATACCCGCCTGTACCCACTGGTGATGAATTCCGTGGTCTACGCTGCGGATCCATCCGGTGCGCTGACCGCCATGAGCCTCGAAGATGGCGATAAAATCTGGTCGGTTACCCTGGATGCAAAAGTATCCTCTGCGGTGAGCGGCGACCGTGATCAATTGTTTGTGGCCACGCTGGATGGCTATCTTCATTGTCTGAAGGCAGAGGATGGCGAAGAAATCTGGCGCAGCCGCATGAGCAGCGAAGCTGTTGCTCCGGCAGGTTTTGATCGTGGCCGTGTGTTCGTACAGACAGTCGACGGTCGTGTAACTGCGTTTGAGCGCAGCAATGGTCGCCAGGCCTGGTCTTATGAAAATGCCATGCCGGTGCTCTCAGTGCGTGGCACGGGTACGCCTCTGGTAATGGATCAGTTCGTAGTGGCCGGTTTTGCCACCGGTAAAGTACTGGCGCTGGATAAGACCCTGGGTATTCCCCGTTGGGAAGTACGTCTGGCGACTCCGGATGGCCGTTCAGAGCTGGAACGACTGGTGGATATCGATGGCAGCCCGGCACTGGATGGCAGCGTAATTTACGCTGCTAGCTACCACGGTAAACTGGCCGCGATCACTCCCAACGGACAAACCCGTTGGGAAGAAGAGGGTTCAACCTATACCAGCCCGGCGCTGGGTCTGGGTAATATTTACCTGACTCTCGACGATGGTACGATCCAGGCTTATGACCAGAACAGCGGCGCTAAAGTGTGGACTCAGAAGGGTCTGCGTGACCAGCTGCCAGGTCAGGTAACGGCTTACGGTAACTGGCTGCTGGCGGCTGACCGTGAAGGTTATCTGCATGTTATGAGTCAGGTGGATGGCGAGCTGGTCGGACGTGTTCTGCTGCGTCCTAAGCCTCTGCACATCAGCTACCCAAACCAGACTGAAGGTACCAACTGGCGTGCGCTGCGCGGTATCGATATGGGCATCCGCAGCCCAATGGTCGCCACACCGGAAGGTGTTCTGATCTTTACCAATGCGGGCGAGCTGCTGTTGCTTGATATCGAAGCAGACTAAACTGGTGAAGATGTTGTGCGAAACGCCGCCTTCTGCGGCGTTTTGTTTATCTGCCCAAGAAAAATTATTGAAAACGTCAGCCCGCGCGCTGGCGAATACTGAGGTTTCCTGAATATGGTTCCTGTCATTGCGTTGGTCGGCCGTCCGAATGTGGGTAAATCCACGCTCTTTAACCGCCTGACGAAAACCCGTGACGCATTGGTGGCTGAAATCGCCGGCCTGACCCGTGACCGCAAATACGGCGAGGGTAAGATCGGTGATCGTCCTTTTATCGTGGTTGATACCGGTGGTATCAGTGGCGAAGAAGAGGGAATTGATTCTGCCATGGCCGCGCAGAGCTACCAGGCGATTCAGGATGCTGACATTGTCTTCTTTATGGTGGATGTTGGTGCCGGCATCACCAATGGCGACCGTATGATCGCTGAGCATCTGCGCCGCTCCGGTAAAGACGCCTATCTGGTTGCCAATAAAATCGACGGTAAAAACCCGGATCTGGTTCTTGGTGAATTCTTTGAACTGGGCATGGGCGAGCCGTTAGCCATTGCCGCCGCTCATAACCGCGGTATTTCCGCCCTGATCGAATACGTGATGGAAGAGCTGCCGGAAGATGAAGATGAGTACTTCCGTGAACTGGCAGGCGAAGATGCACCGGTGCACGAAGAGCTTGACGTTAAAGGCATTAAAATCGCCGTCGTTGGTCGCCCGAACGTGGGTAAATCAACCCTGGTGAACCGTTTCCTCGGCGAAGATCGTGTGGTGGTCTATGACGAAGCCGGTACTACCCGGGACAGCATTTATATTCCCTATGAGCGTCACGGTCAGGAATACACACTGATTGATACGGCCGGTGTACGCCGCCGCAAAAATATTTCTGAAGCGGCGGAGAAATTCTCCATTATTAAAACGCTGCAGGCCATTCAGGACTGTAACGTCTGTATTCTGGTGCTCGATGCCCGTACCGGTATCGTCGAGCAGGATTTGCACATGCTCAGCTTTGTGCTGAACTCCGGCCGTGCTCTGGTGATTGCCATCAACAAATGGGATGGCATGACGCAGGACGATAAAGACCGGGTTAAAACGGAAATTGACCGTCGTTTTGACTTCCTGACCTTTGCCGATATGCATTTTATTTCGGCATTACATGGCACCGGCGTTGGTCATCTGTACGAATCTGTCGATAACGCCTATGAGTCGGCCATGGCAAAATGGCAGACCAATATGCTGACCCGCATTCTGGAAGATGCCACTGCCAGCCATCAGCCACCGGTAGTGCGTAACCGTCGTCCTAAGCTGCGTTATGCGCATCAGGGCGGATCAAACCCGCCGGTTATTGTGATTCACGGTAATATGGCGAATGAGCTGCCGGAAGACTACAAGCGTTATCTGGCTAATACCTATCGCCGGGTGCTGGAAATCAGTGGTACGCCGATCCGTATGGAATTCCGCCAGGGTGATAACCCTTTTGCGGAAAAACAAAAAGACGTGCGTCATTCCAGTAAGAAACGCGCTGAGGCTGTAGAGCGGACGTCCAACAAGCGTAAGATCAAGCAGGAAAAAGCGCGCAAACAGCTGCGTAAAAAATACAAAAAGCCAACCTGATCCGGTCCGCGTGCTTCTTCAGCAAAATTGGCTGTCAGCCACATAAGCCGGTATGAAGACGCAAGGTCATTACGCAAACAAAAGGAGCCCTTTGGCTCCTTTTTTCATTATGGTTTCTTTTGCTACCTGGCATGCGGATACAGCCAGAATTCAGGAAAGTCAGCATCTGCACGACAGTCATATATCTTTGGCGATTTTTTGATCAGAAATGGCAGCCAATCGCAGACGCCATTAATGCGCAGGCGTACCCTGATTAAATCTCACTGAAGGGGAGGTCGCAACAGTGGCTATGACGGTGAATCCGCTGAGTTCGGCGGTAGCGGGTGCTTACTCTGCTAAATCTTCTGCTGCAGAGCAGATAAGCTCAGGTCAGCGTATCAACAGTGCTGCCGATGATGCCGCGGGATTAAGTATTTCATCACGTATGGACGCAGAACTGGCCGGTAAGCGTATGGCGCTGCGCAATGCCGCTGATGGGATTTCTTATGCCCAGACCGCCTCCGGGGCGCTGGAATCCCTGTCATCCAATGTCAGCCGTATCCGGGAACTGGCAGTGCAGGCCGGAAATGGCATTTTATCGGACAGTGACCGTCAGGCCATTCAGTCCGAGATCAATGCGCTGAATGATGAAAACCGCTCCGTGCTGGAAAATACCACCTTCAACGGCAAAGCGATTTTTTCCGCAGACGAGCCGAGGGTGTTTCAGGTCGGCGAAAGTGCCGGCGATACCATTACGATTGACCCCATGCAGGTTCTGGAGCTGGGCAGCTTTAATGGCAATGTTGCATCGTCAGCGGATGTTGAAACCCTGATTAATTCCACCGACGATGATCTGCAGCGCCTGAGTTCGGCCATGGCTGATACCAGTGCGGTTGCCAACCGCTTTGAAAGCACGATGGAGCGGCTGTCCGGTAATATCGGTGACAATGCAGTTGCATTAAGTCGTTTGCGCGATACGGATATGGCGCAGGCGGCAGCACGTCAGAGTAATGAAGATATCCGCAATCAGATACAGATTGCGGTACAGGCACAGGCCAATGCCCGTGCCCCGGATGTGCTCAGATTACTGAGCTGATCCTGGTTATTCGTCCGTACTTTTAAACGGCCGGACGGTCACGCTGGCGCTCATACCGGCTACCAGATTAAAACCGGCCGGTACTTTGGATGTATCTATTCTTACTCTTACCGGGATGCGCTGTGCCAGACGAATCCAGCTGAAGGTTGGGGTAATATCCGCCAGCATATTATTCGCTGTCGCGGCGGCGGTGTCGGCAATACCTGAGGCAATACTTTCTACGGTACCCGGAATAATCAGGTCGCCGGCCATCAGTTTCACTTCGGCACGATCACCGACGTGTACCGAAGGCAATTTGGTTTCTTCAAAATAACCGTACACCCACATGCTGTTATCTTTCAGTAGCGCCAGGGCGGGTACACCGGTACTGATATAGTCGCCTTCTTTTACATCCAGGTTCGTCACTGTGCCATCTGCTGCGGCGCGGACTTCTGCCCGTTCATAATCCAGACGCGCCATATCCAGCGTCGTTTCTGCCTGCTGCACAGCAGCTTCGGCTTTGCTGATATTGGCCGTTGCCTGTTTGTTCTCGGCTTCAGACTGGCGCAGTTCTGCTTCGGCAGTAATTGCTGCGGAGCGACTGTCGTGAATGGTTTCTGCGGAAACCATATCGTTCATCCGCTCACGTCGTTCGGCGCGTTCTTTCTCCATCTGGTAGCGGCTTAAATTGGCGTTGATATCTGCCTGTGCGATGGCCGCGTTGGCATGTGCAGCTTCGAGGTCGGCTTTGGCGTAGGCCAGATCCGCTTCTGCGCGTTCAACGGCCTGACGGTAACGGTCACGGTCGACGGTAAACAACACATCACCTGCTTTGACCCGCTGGTTATCCTTTACATTGACCGCAGTTACCAGACCAGAGACATCGGCAGAAACACGTACAATGTCTGCACGTACGCGGCCATCGCGGGTCCAGGGTGAAGTGGTGTAATTAAGCCACGCGGCATGGGCGGATAATGCAGCAGCTAAAATAATTACGACGGCAATCGTCGTGTGGATGGCAGAAGACTTATTCATGATTAACCCACAAAAAGAACGTAACAAACGCTGTAAATACAGACGAAAATGGACATGCGTATCAGCGATGGGTGAAACATCATCTGATAGAAATTAATGCGCAGCAGTGCTCTGTCGGTCAGTACAAAGACCGGCAGTAACAGCAGCAATAAAAGTATCCCACCGGGTAAATAGACGCCGGATACCGAAAATTCAGCTGGCAAGGATTGCCTCCTCAGTATGCTCAGAAGATGAATGTTGGCTGACTTGTTCATCAAGTACATCGGCAAGCAGATACAGGTGCTCACGCAATGTCTGCTCGTTTGCAGATGACGTCAGACTTTGCATCGCCAGTGCCATACAAACATTGATTCGATGATGACCCGTTTCGCTGATATGGCCGTCCTGCCAGTGTTCATTAATCAGATCAATGACATCACGGATCAGATGTTTCTGTTGCTCAGAAATCCCTGTGTCCTGCACATCCTCGCGCAGCGATACCAGCACGTAGCAGGTTTCCTGTGTCATCAATGAACGCTGAATAAAGCGCTTTGCTCTGTGACTGCCGGCAGGCAACTGCGACACCATTTGCACGCAGATATCACGGTTACGGCTTTCCAGATGTTCTGCCAGTACATTGAGCGGCGAGGTCGCTGCCATATGCACGCTCTGATCAAGAAATTTCATAAAGCGTTTGTATTGACGATGAGTACCGTTAACTCCCGGCAACAGCAAAAAGCCAACAGCGGCCAGGTTGGCACCAACGATGGCACCAAACATTTCATTAAAGAAATGCTCATAATCCTCGCTGGCGCTGTAACCAAGGTTAAGGGCTACGATAAAGCCGATTAACAATGGCATACCAAGTCCCATCAGTTTTGGGCGGGTGACTATGTACATCAGCGCCAGGAAAAATGGCAGAGTACCGATCACCAGCATCGGGAATGTCGTCAGCAGTGGCAGAATGGCAAAACAGCCGAGCGCAATAAAGGGTGCTGTACTATGGCCGATAGCAGCCATTTTTACCGCAGCCAGTGGATTCGGCAGAGGTGCCAGCATCATATTCAGAGCGACAACAATAAACATACCGGTAGCACCCGAAGACCAGCCGCTGGCGATCCATAACATTCCTGAAGCAAAACAGATCAGGCTGGTACGGGTCATGGTCAGCATGACCATCACCGGGTCAAACGTGCGGCTGAAGCGGGTACGCGGAAATTTCTTTTTCTCGGCATCCGGACGCGCCACTGACAGCGTGTGCAGGCAACGGATCAGGGATTTTAATAACTGAGTCAGCAGGGCGCTGCCGGTATCAAATGCCTGATGCTCATCCTGCGGTAAGCTGTATTTCAGCGTGTTGTGCAGTTGTGGTAAGCGGGCAGCAATCTGTTGCAGATCGCGCACCAGCAGGGCTGTGTCGGAGACATCCTGATTCAGTCTTTCTGCCAGTGGTGCCGACAGACTTTGCAGCTGAGCTGCGGCAGCCAGTCCTTTGTCCTGCAAGCGGTTCTGCAGCCGGCGCAGCGACTGCAGTCGCGTGACAGTCTGCATAAAATAGTGATTACTGCGTTTTAAGGCACGGCTGATACTGCTCAGCCAGGGGCCCTCAAACACCGCGTTGTTCAACAGATCCTCGAAGCAGGTGGCTTTTTGTGCTGTCTGAAATTGCAGGGTTCCGTCATCACTTTTGTTCGTTTCAGTGCGGTCGCCTGTTTCGGTGCTGTTTGCAGGGATGGTTAATCCCCGGCGAACTTCCTCAATCAGAAACGCGAGATTACTTTCAGACAGGTTTTTTACCTGAGTGCGCAGCTGCACCGGAAACAAGCCATCGAATACGATGGTTGTAACGGTCATCCCCAGCACCAGTTCAAAAAAGCGGTGTACGGCAACGCTGAAAATTGCCTCCGGGGTGTTCACAACCGGCAGCACAATCATGGCCACGGTATAGCCGCTGAGTACGAAGGTGTAAGCGCGGAAGCCTTTGTTCATCAGCGCGCCCGCGGCACATATCCCTGTCCATAAGGCGATGGCTGTGAGCATCAGATAAGGCTGCTGCGGAAACAGAGCGACAATGGTGATGGAGGCTGTCGCTCCGAGCAGTGTGCCAAGAATCCGGAAAAAACTCTTGGCCATGATCATACCGGATTGCTGATTCATCACGATCGGAATGGTCAGCAGTGCCATGCTTGGAGATGGCAGCTCCAGCGCCATTGCCAGTGCCAGGGTGATGTACATGGACAGCAGAGTTTTAAAGATAAACAGCCAGGCTTTGCTCTGACCTTTCATAGCTTCGCGTACAGAAGCCAGCATCCCCGACGGCTGGTCGGTGAAGAAGTTTTTAATCTGTAGGCTGGTCATCAGAGAGAGTCGCGATCCGAAGTGTTCAGCAGGGAGTGCAGGTTGCTGTACAAAGCCTGATATTGGGCATCGTCAAATCCCTGAAACAGCTGGCTGAGTTGTTCATTAATCACCGGCAGCATCTTTTTCATCAGAGCTTTACCATCTTTGCTGATTTTAACCAGCCAGACGCGGCGGTCTTTATCACTTACCTCCCGTACAAGGAGATTTTTTTTCACCAGCAGATCTGTCAGCCGGGTGGTGTTGGACGGCTTTTCACCGGTGCGTTTTACCAGCTCGGAAATGCTCATGCCGCTGCCTCTGGCATCCAGCATGGTGAGAACATTGTATTCGGTCAGGGTCAGCCCGAACTGACGCAGATTGTTGTTGGCATGATCGGTGATCTGCCGGTCAACGGCACGAATCAGGCGTATCAGCCCGGCTTCGCGGCGGGAAAATTCCGGGTATTTGGCAGCAAAGTCATCCAGCTGACTTTCGACTGCAGAGAAATAAGACATAGGGACTTTAGTACAGAAAATTACATAAATGATTATTACATTAGTGTAGTAAATGGCTTAGGTAATAAATAGCGGCGGAAATTAGACAATCCTTTCCAGCGAATGGGACAGTGACGGCAGTGCGGTCAGACAGCAGTCCGGATCAGGACCTTTGCTTATCGTCACCAGCAAAAAGATTTGCTTTTGTCTGCACTGGCCATGAATAAAATGCAGCAACTTTTTTGCTGTGTGCCTGACGTGAAACTGATCTCTTTTGATGCCTGCCGCACGCTCAACTTTGGTAATACTCACTACCTGAAAGCGGAGCAGATGAACAACCATATTCAGCATATTATGGATGCTGACGGGGTTCTTTTTCCGCAGTACTGGCAGGTTAATTCACTGATCTATGGCCTTAAAAAGCGCATTTTCCCCAGTGCGGCCAGCTATCATATTGGCCATGACAAAGTCGAAATGACGCGCTGTTTTACCGCTGTCGCGCCTGCCAATGTGCCCTGGACCATTATCGATGCCAATACGCCCTATGCCGCGGAGCAGGCCTGGGATGCGATGCCTCTTCCGTTTGTTGCCAAGATTCCGAAAAGCAGTATGGGAGAAGGTGTTTTTCTGATCGAAAACCGTCAGGACTGGCGAAAATATCTTGAAAAGACGCCGGTGATCTATGTGCAGGAGTGCCTGCCGATTGACCGGGACCTGCGGATTATCTGGGCCGGAGACTGTATTGTTGGTGGCTATTGGCGTTTGCAGGCAGAGCAGGGTTTCTATAATAACCTGGCCCGTGGTGGCAGCGCAGAAACCGGTATTTTGCCGCCGGAAGCCTGTGCACTGGTAACCAGACTTGCTACAGAACTTGGTATTAACCATGGCGGCTTTGATATCGCGATGGTGGACCGTCATCCTTACGTTTTTGAATTTAACCGCATCTTTGGAAATCAGGGGGTTCCCGGTATTCAACAGAAAGTCGATCAGGCGATTACAGAGTATCTGTTGCGCGAGTGGGGATTCAGCGAACCTGAAAATCCGGATTCACCGGAATCTGCTCCGGTCAGTCCTTTTCCCGGAACGCAGACACCGTTTGCCGTCTGAGCGGATTCAGACGGCGTTTTTGGTATGTATCCAGCGATATTATTGGTCGCTTTTAATCGTACCGGCAAAGGCATTCTGACAAATCTGCATAAAGCCCGCTGCATCCATACTCACCGGATTGGTCTGGTGCTCTGCATCGAGCAGCGCCAGTGCAACAATATCTGACAGGGCACTTTCTTCGATGCCCAGCTCGGCCAGCGTGGCGGGTATCGCCAATTTACTGCGTAATTCCGTAATCCATAGAATCACTGCAGCGCCATCTTTTTCGGCAGATTCAGAAGAGAGGCAATCGTTGTCAGTTTCTCTTCTATGGCCGCACGGTTAAACGCCAGCACATAGGGCAGCAATACGGCATTAGCCAGACCATGGTGAGTATCGAACAGTGCACCGATGGCGTGGGCAAGCGAATGAACCGTTCCCAGACCTTTGGCGCTGAAAGCCACCGCAGCAATACTGGAAGCCGCCATCATTTCACTGCGGGCCTGCAGATCACTGCCATTGTTTACTGATTTTTCCAGCCAGCGTGCACACAGGCGAATCGATTCCAGTGCAATACCATCTGACATTGGATGATAAGACGGGGCACTGTAGGCCTCGATGGCGTGGGTCAGTGCGTCCATCCCGGTCCAGGCGGTAAGGTTCTGTGGCAGGCCTGCCAGCAATTGCGGATCATCAATTACAGCAAACGGAAAATGATCAGGATGATAAGGCACACGTTTGCGGTGCGTGTCGACATCGGTAATCACGCAGGAACTGCCGGACAGTTCTGAGCCTGTTCCTGCTGTGGTAGGAATAATCAGCAGGGGTACAAAAAAATGACTGCCAGTGACCGCAGGCAGATTGTCCGGATCTTCAAAAAAACAGAAATCCCACAGGCTGTGATCATTGTTGGCCGTCAGTGAAACCGCTTTGGCTACATCGATGGCACTGCCGCCGCCGATGGTCACAATGGCATCACAGTTCTGCTGTCTGAACGCGCTGGTACAGTCGCTGACATTGACCGAGGTTGGATTTCCGCGTACTGCGGAGAATACCGAAAAAGTCAGCCCCTGTTGTTGCAGGCTGTCGGTCAGTTCAGCAAAGAAAGGCTGCGCTACGATCCCGGGGTCGGTAACCACCAGAATATTTTGCAGATTCTGTTCAGCGAGTAATTCGGAAGCTTTAAACACGGTGCCAGGGCCAAAATGCACTGGCGGGACATAGCAATTCCAGACCTGCTGATTGGTCGGTTCACTGGCCAGTTCATTGCCTGTTTCGTTGGCCGTGGTATGGACTGATGATGTCATGCTTTGCCTCCTGTGCAGCGCGTAATATGTTTTACTTCGCGGTAAGCGCTCAGACCCCATGGCCCGAGTTCGCGGCCCAGTCCGCTTTTTTTCATACCGCCCCAGCTGGTTTCGGTTAATACGCGCTGATCGGTATTAATCCAGATATGACCGGCTTCAATCTGATCGGCTATGCGTTCACCATGTTCGTCGGTTGCACTGATGATGGTGGCTGCTAACCCATAGTCACAATCGTTGGCGATGGCAATGGCTTCGTCTTCGCTGGTGAACGTGTGAGTACAGAGCACAGGGCCGAAAATTTCTTCTGTCCAAAGACGGCTGTTCAGCGGCACATCGGTATAAATGGTTGGTTCAACCATAAATTGACTGGTGGGGTGTGCAAAGGCTTTACCACCGGTGAGCAGGTTCAGTTTTTCTTCTGCGGCAATATCGAAGTAAGCACACACTTTTTCGTATTGCGCCTGATTGGCCAGCGGCCCCAATACACAGTTGTCATCGGCGGGGTCACCCGGGCGCATATCGGCAAAAGTTTGTCTGAGTCTGCGCAGCAGTTGCGGCGCAATGTTTTGCTGCACTAAAAGACGCGATGTGGCAGAGCACATCTGCCCGTTATTAAACAGAATACCGCCGGTCACCGCAGACACTGCCTGCTCAATATCCGCATCGTCGAACACGATGACTGGCGATTTGCCACCCAGTTCGAGGCTGACATTTTTTATATCATCGGCACAGGCATGGCTGATAAAAGCACCGGTGGTTGTGCTGCCGGTAAAAGAAACCTTACGCACTGACGGATGCTTAATCAGATGGCTGCCGGCTTCTGCTGCACCGTAAATAATATTGACCACGCCTGGCGGAATGTCTGCAGCATCGCAGATGTCGGCCAGAAAGGATTCTGCCAGCGGCGTATATTCCGACGGTTTCAATACCACGGTGCAGCCTGCTGCTAACGCCGGCGCCAGTTTCCAGGAGGTGGTAACCGTAGGGAAATTCCACGGCGTAATCAGTGCAACCACACCGGTTGGCTGATATTGCAGGCGACTGCTGAACGCTTTATCGCTGACGGTGACGCTGAGGTTGTTATTGTCATCCAGCCCATTGGCAATGTCGGCATAATAACGATAACAATCGACAGAATCCTGTACATCAAACCGTGCTTCGCTGATGGGCTTACCACAGCTCTGGCTGATTGCTGTGGCAATCTGCTCCGCGCGCTTTTCAATTTCGTCTGCCATGCGTGTGAGGTACTCACCGCGCTGCCGGGACTCGCTGCGACGCCAATGGACAAATGCTTCAGCGGCACTTTCCACCGCACTGTTAACTTCCTCTGCGCTGGCGTAAGGAAATTCGGCAATGGTTTCGCCGTTATAAGGGTTGAGCGCAGGGTGCAGCTGGGAAGGCTGCGAAGCCTTCCTCCTGCCCTGTATATAATGATTAATCTGAATCATATTTGATTACTTCAATCCTGCAGGGATGTTTCCTGCTTACTGCTGATGCTGTCGGCGATTATTTTGAAAGCAAAATAGCTGACGGCAGAGAAGATAAAGGTTGGCGCGGTAGAGCCGATGGCCAGAGGCTCTACATAGGTAAAGTAAATGGCGAAAACGGCACTCAGCACATAGGCCAGAACCGCTGCCGGATTTACATCAAAACCCTGTTTGCCGGTGAAGTTCACGGAGTCGTCCTGCAGCACGCGACCACGGATGACATAGAAGTCGGTGATGACAATGGCAAATACCGGAATCATCAGCGCGCCGACCAGTAATACCCAGTCAAAGAAGGACGCCATCAGGATATCCTGCATATAGGTTCCGGCGATAATAAGCACGCCCCAGAAGATCACCGCGGTAGAGAAGCGCAGTTTCGGCAGGGCCGCCATGCTGCTCATGGAGATGCTGTAGAGACTCATGATGTTGGTGGTAACCACCGAGAAGAACATCACCAGCGAACCGATGACGACAAATTTCCCTTGCATAATATCGGAAGGGTCGTAAGTCGGAGTATGGCCGCCCAGAATCGCGTAGGCACCAACCAGAATACCCAGTCCCATGGCGATGATGGTTCCCAGCATATAACCGCCAACAATACCCGTCGCACTGATTTTGACTGAGCGGCAGTAACGGTTGTAGTCACATGGCAGGGTGATCCATGAGAACGCCGTGGCCAGTACGATATCAAAGACAATCGCAATGCTGAGGCTCGGAGTATCGGATAATGGCAGATTTTTTAACTCGCCCAGACCATTTTCACTGAGCAGCTTATAGGTGACGGCAAGCGCCATAATCAGCATCAGAGAGGAAGCAATGCCTTCGATTTTCTGAATGCCGGTGTGCCCAAGAATGGTAATCGCCATCACCAGTCCCTGGGTGATAAAAATCGCCAGCAGGATATTGTCGAAACCAAACAGGCTGGTGGTGACTTTGTTCAGTGCCAGAGCCCCAAGATAGCCCTGAATAAGCGACCAGCCGGTGAGAATAACGACGTTCAGTGCGGCAAAAAATTTAGACCCGTGATAGCCATAAGTCGATCGGGCAATCATAAAGGTTGGCAGTCCGGTCCGGGTGCCGATAATGGCGACCGACGCCAGAGCGATACAGCCAAGAACAGATCCTAACAGGACCATAAAAAAGGCAGAGGACGGACTGACGTCAGGAATGAACATCTGTCCGGTCATGATGGTTGGTGTCACCAGTGTTGCTGCCGTCCAAAGAAAAATGGTGCCAATAAGCCCCAGATTTCTGTCTTCCGGTTTGGTCGGCAGAATGGTGTCGTGCCCGCTGTTCAAGTGCATATTCATGTTCCCATATAGTGTAGCTTTAAAAAGAGTTGAGCTATCGTGTTGTGGGATTTTTTAATTATTTAAAAAATTTATTGTTATTTATAGAGCGTACCTGGCAGTACACAGAGCATTTCGTACAGGATATTGGCAGCCAGCAGCGCGGTGTTGCCTGTGCTGTCGTACGGTGGTGAAACTTCCACCAGATCGCCACCAACAATATTCATACCTTTACAGCCGCGCACAATTTCCAGCGCCTGCGGAACCGTCAGACCACCAATTTCCGCAGTGCCGGTACCGGGTGCATAAGCCGGGTCAAGACCATCAATGTCGAAACTGATGTACACCGGGCCATCGCCCATTTTGGCGCGGATATCAGCCATTAATGTCGCCAGTGATTTGTGCCAGCATTGCTCGGCGGTAACGACGGTAAAGCCTTTATCACGGCTCCAGTCATACTCGTCTGAGCTGTAACCTGTGCCACGCAGACCAATCTGGAACACACGGTTGGCATCCAGTGCACCGTCTTCGTATAAGCGGCGGAAGGGAGTGCCATGGGCGATTTTTTCACCAAACATGTCGTCGTTAATATCGGCGTGTGCGTCCACATGGATCAAACCGACCGGACCGTGTTTGCGGGCGATGGCGCGGATAACCGGCAGCGTGATGGTATGGTCACCACCTAAGGTCAGCGGTGCGCAGTCGTGCTGCAGGATTTCATCGTAAGCCTGCTCGATAATGTCGATGCTTTTCTTCAGATCGAAGGTGTTGATGGCGACGTCACCAATATCGGCAACCTGCAGACTTTCAAATGGCGCAGCGCCGGTGGAGACGTTGAATGGTCGCAGCATGCGCGATTCATCACGGATCTGGCGTGGTGCCAGTCGCGCTCCCGGGCGGTTAGACGTACCGATATCCAGGGGAATCCCGACGAAACAGGCATCAAGGCCTTCTGCGGTTTCCTGAGTTGGCAGACGCATCATGGTTGCCGGGCCACCAAAGCGCGGCATGGCGTTGCCACTCAGGGGCTGATTAAAAGGTTTCTTGCTCACGTAGTGCTCCTTAGCTGTACTGGCTGTTCGGCCATAAACGGTTATAGCAACGCCTGTGCCACAGAAATAAATCGTTAAAAATCAACAGTTTACATATTTAATCTGGTATTTCGATTCATTTTTGAATTGATTGCGGGCAGTAAGTGATTTAAATTTGAATCACGATTCATAACTGAATCATGCAAATCAGCGTGTTTATCAGACGGGATGAGAAATCAGGTGGCCTTTCGCAGCAGAATTGATCAACACATGTTTGAGGTGATCCTTGAGCGGTCTTCCGACAACATCGTTATTACCGACGGGCAGGGGTATATCCTCAGTGCCAGCGCTAATTTTTACCGGATTTACGGTATCCCTTTTCAGGAAGTGATTGGTCGGCGGGTCGATGAGCTGGAAAAAGCCGACGTACTGAAACCCTCGGTGACACTGGAAGTGATTGCCCAGCGGCGTGAAGTTCAGGTGATGCAGACCACCACGGCGGGTTTGCATGTGATGGCGATGGGTTTTCCTGTGTTCGATGAAGAGGGTGAGCTGGCCCGGGTGGTCAGTTTTTCCCGCGACCTTACTGACTTCAATCTGTTGCAACAGGAATTCGAGGCGCTGCAGAAAAGCAGGGCTCAGGAACTGGCGTCAGAAACGGAAGAAAACACGCCGCATCTGGTGTATCGCAGTAAAGTTCTCTCCGAAGTTGTGCGACTCATCCGGCGAATTTCCGCTTCCGATCTGTCGGTGCTTTTTCTGGGCGAATCCGGGGTAGGGAAAACCGAGCTTGCCCGTTTTGCCCACGAGCAGAGTCAGCGCCGTGACGGGCCTTTTATTGATATTAACTGCGCGGCCATTCCTGAGAGTATTTTCGAGTCGGAAATCTTCGGTTATGAAGCGGGTGCCTTCAGCGGCGCAGACCGTAAAGGCAAAGAAGGTGTTTTGGAGGCGGCGCGCGGGGGAACCTTGTTCCTCGATGAAGTTGGGGAACTGCCGGCGCAGCTGCAGACCAAGCTGTTAAAAGTTTTGCAGGATGGTGAATACCGTAAGCTTGGCAGCACAAAAACCTATAAAGCCGATTTCCGCCTGATGTGCGCAACCAACCGCGACCTGATGAAAATGGTGGACGACGGACAATTCCGTCTCGATCTGTATTTCCGTATTAATGGCTTCCCGGTTTATGTACCTGCTTTACGTGAGCGGCGCAGTGATATCGTGGTGCTGGTGCACAGCTTTATCAATGAACTGAATCAACAGTACAACGACACCAAATATATTTCTGATGCCGCTTTGTCCGATCTGCAGCACCGCGAATGGCTGGGTAACGTTCGCGAACTTAAAAATACTCTGGAACGCTGGTATGTGATTGCCCCAGGGCAGTGTATTGAAGTCGCCGATACCAGCGAGCGCAGACGCTATTCAGCAACAACTTCTTCAGGCGCTGTTACCGATGCGAAAAGTGCGATAACGGATGAACAGAGCAACGGGATGTTACCGGAGCTGACTCATATGCCGGGCGAGGGGCTGAAGACCCTGCTGGAGCACTATGAAAAACGCATTATTGAAGACGCGCTTTCACAGTGTAAATCGAGTTATGAGCTGGCTGAAAAACTTAAAATCAGCCAGCCCAGTGTGATACGCAGACTGCAGAAATACGGCCTGACTACCAGGGTGTAGTTTTGAGCTGGATCTGACAGACCCAAAGAGAGGGTCTGTCATGACTCTTCTCGTCTTTTCAGCTTTTCAGCTTTTTAGCTTTTTAACAGGGCCAACTGAGCATCCAGTTTATCCAGCTGAGCTGCGACCTGCTCGCTGCTCAGGCTGGCGTCATTGGCCAGCTGCGCCAGGCTCTGGGTGGCATCACCAATAACGGTCAGGTTGCGGGTGATTTCATTGCTGGTGGAACTCTGTTCTTCGGCTGCGGTGGCGACCTGATTAATATGGTCGGCAATATCGCCGATGCCTTCGACCACGGCGTGCAGTGCGCTGTTGGCTTTCTGGGTAGAGTCCATTGCGCCACTGGCACGCTGACCGCCCTGTTCAATAATATTAACCGTGGTATCGACCTCCTGCTGAAGGCTGGAAATCAGCGCATCAATTTCTTCAGTCGAAGCGTGGGTTTTCGATGCCAGAGTCCGTACTTCATCGGCTACGACAGCAAAGCCCCGGCCCTGTTCGCCGGCGCGGGCCGCTTCAATGGCTGCATTCAGTGCCAGCAGATTGGTTTGTTCGGCAACGTTGCGGATGACTTCCAGAATTTTATTAATATCATCAGAACGTGCTGCCACACGACTGATGGAGGCATTGGCGGTCGACATGCTTTCCGTCAGCTCAAGAACCGAATCAGCTGCGAGGGAAAGGATATTCTGTGAATCTTTAATGGTACCGTGAATATCCTTGGCTCTTTCTGCAGCGTTGCTGGCAATCGAAGATACTTCATGAGCGGTGGCGGACATTTCCTGGGTGGCGGTCACTACGTTATCCATTTCCTGCTGTTGCTGGCTGGTATTCTGTTTTGTGGTGCGGCTGATGTTCTGATTTCCTGTGGCCTGCTGACGCACACTGGTACTGACATCTTTAAGCGTGTTCACCATGTCGCGTAATTTCTGCAGGAATTGATTAAAGCCACCGCTCAGTTCGATCAGTTCAGCGTGGGTATTTAACTCAATCGTCTGGGTCAGGTCACCATGACTGCTGGACAGATTCTTCACCTGACGATTAATCGTTGCCAGCGGGCCGGAAACCGAACGGATCAGTCCGCTGATCATTACCAGAGACAGAATAGCCAGGATGAATGCAGCAATTAATTGATTACGGATGACCTGATGCTGACCGTCAGCAATTACTCCGATAAGAGTATCCAATGCTGACATCGCAACGCTGGCCGGCAGTTCAATGATCATGGTCCAGCTGGTGCCGGTGGCGTAAACCGGCAGATCGTAAGTCACAATAATTTTTTCGTCAGTGGCTATGGTGCCGCTGCCTTTACCCTGCAGAGCTTTAATCCTTGCGGCTTCCTGCGGCATGGCTTGTGATAATGGGCGGCCATCCAGCGCTTTATTCCGGCTTGAAGCAACAACCAGCCCTTTGCTGCTGATCAGGGTGACCTGTGCCTGTCCCTGGTAAAGTTTGGCACTCAGCTCTTCAGACAATTGCTGAAAGACGGGCAGGTTAATATCAATACCGGTAACCCCCACGACACGACTGCCATCCATGACCGGAACGGTAAGGCTGGTCATCAATTCTTCCTGGCCTTCCGTCACTTCATATTTATACGGCTCGATAAGGCAGGATTTACCGCTGTCTTTCGGGCACAGATACCACTCAGACGCTCTCTGCCCAAATTCATCAGGTGTTGTATCGTATTTATCGTCAGCGGAATCCTGTTTGTAAGACACCAGATTTCCGTCGGCATTACGAACCCAATAAATATAAATTGAGCCATCCGCTGCGACGGTGTGGTCGGCAGGGCTGCCGACGTAGCTGCGGTCGTAATCATAGCCATTCGGTTCCATGACCGCGTAGATGGCGCTGATAAACGGTGCTGAACGTAACATGGCTTCCATCGCCCGGCTGACTGAGGCCCGGCTCATTTGCTGAGACTGGTTCAGGTTGCTTTCAATCAGTGCCGACGCCAGCGTCGGAATACGGAAAGCGGAATTGATATGCCCTCCGACTTCTGCGCCATAAGCATGGGCGCTGCTGCTGAGGTTCTTCAGTGCGCTGTCGCGCAGATTGCTTTGTACCTGTTCTGAAATCTGGCCGGTCATTCCGGTAATGCCCTGATAGCTCACATAGGTCAGGGTCATGGTCATCAACAATACAATAGCGGCTGTAACGGCAAACAGCTTGGTGCGCAGTGGCAGGGACCGCATCTGCTTCTCCGGGGTGGTTAGTGAATAGTTTTATCAGTATAGAATGCCTGACTGAATTAGCCGGATATTTGCCGGAATTGTTAATTTTTTGTGCGGCTGGGAACAAATACGCTGCTTCGGGATTGAGGGGCGAAAGCAAAAGGCAGAGGAAAGGTCGGAGTAAAAAGCAGAAAGAAAACCCACAAACTGAACGCTGATGTTCAGTTTGTGTGTCGGGTGTTGATTTGGATTTCAGATGCTGAGTGTGTTTTCAGTTGGCAGCAGGAAGGCTGTATCTAACGCGCTTCAGCGTTCTTTAAATTCAGCGTCCTTTGAATTCAGCGTCCTTTGAATTCAGCCGGCCGGCGCTCAAGGAAAGAGCGTACGCCTTCCATGGCATCATCGCTGCTCATCACCGCTGGCATATCGTCGAAGACATGTTGCAGTGCCTGGGTATCACCAAGCAGACGGGCGGTTTTTGAGGACTTAAGCGCAGAGCGTACCCCCAGTGGTGCTGCGGCAGCAACCTTCATGGCCAGTTCACGTGCCCGCGACTGTACATCTTCTGCGGCACACAGCTCTGTAATCATGCCCCAGTCATGAGCCTGCTGACCGGTGAATTCGTCACCGGTTAACAGATAACGTTGTGCCCTGGCCCAGCCGATTTCTTCCGGCAAACGTACGGTACCACCACCACAGGGGTAGATGCCGCGCTTAACTTCCAGTTGGGCAAAGCGGGCTTCGGCGGTTGCTACGCGGATGTCGGTGTTTAGTAATAATTCCAGTCCGGATGTATAACAGATGCCCTGTACCGCCATCACCAGAGGCTTACTTAATTTTTCGCCATTAATACCGTAGGGGTCGATATGATCTTGTGGTAATTCCGGGACTGTTCCTTTAGCAAAAATCGGTGCCCACTTCTCCAGTTCCAGCCCGGCGGTAAAGTGCGGACCATTGGCCTGAATAATGCCAACGCGGAGATCATCTTCTGTGTGCAGGCGATACAGTGCCTGAGCCAGTAAATAAAAACTCTCGGGGTCTAGGGCGTTCATTTTTTCCGGACGATTAAAGGTAATAGTCAGGATATGATCGCTGGCTTCGATTAAAACTTTGTCTGAAATGTTTTCGCTCATAATTGATGACCTCAAAACCAGTCGTTGTGCATATCAGCACAGGTTGCATCAAAGGATTGCAGAATATTGGCCTGAGCCGGAATCTCTGCCAGTTCCCAGCGCACAAAATATTGCGCAGCCTGCAGTTTACCCTGCATAAAATGTTGATCTTCCAGTACTGAAGAGTCTGCAAATGCGTCGATGGCTTTATCTGCCATTTCCAGCCACAGCCAGCCAATTACGGTTTTACCCATCATATCGAGATACACCGCAGAGTTTGCCAGTGCTTCGCTGACTTTGCCGTTCTGCAGCGCGCCGCCAAGCAGCAGGGTGGTTTCCTGCACGGTTTTTAAATGTCCCTGATACAGGCTTACCAGAGTCCCGAGCTGTTCTTTTTTGCTGGCCGATGCCAGGGTGGCGTGAATGCGGGTCATTAATAATTTCAGACCTTTGCCATTGTGCTGCCACAGTTTGCGACCCAGCAGATCCAGTGACTGAATGCCATGGGTTCCTTCATGAATCGGATTTAAGCGGTTGTCGCGGTAGCATTGTTCTACCGGATATTCGCGGGTGTAACCGGCGCCGCCCAAAACCTGAATGGCCAGGTCGTTGGCGCGCGGTCCGTACCAGGATGGAAAGGATTTCACTACGGGGGTAAGCAGGTCGAGCAGAATACCGCTGTCTGCACTGTTTTCTGCGTCGTCACCAGCTTCCTGTTCATCCACTAAACGTGAGGCCAGCAGGCATAATGCCAGTGATCCTTCGACATAGGATTTCTGCGCCAGCAGCATACGTTTAACGTCGGTGTGTTCAATAATATTCAGCGGCTTGCTGAGCAGCGGGTCCCGCTCTACCGGAGAACGCCCCTGTGGACGGTTACGGGCGTAATCCAGTGATTCCAGATACCCGCGGTAACCAATCATTGCAGCACCCAGACCAACGCCGATACGGGCTTCGTTCATCATTTTAAACATGTATTTCAGGCCGCTGCCTTCTTCGCCGATCAGGTAGCCAACACAACTGTCTTTTTCGCCGAAGCTCAACACGGTGGATGTGGTGCCACGGTAACCCATTTTATGCAGCAGGCCGGCAAGCTGCACATCGTTACGGTCCTGCAGGGTGCCGTCTGCCGCGGTGAGAAACTTAGGCACGATAAAGAGCGAAATACCTTTAACGCCTTTGGCGGCGCCTTCCACCCGCGCCAGCACCAGGTGCACGATATTTTCGGTGATGTCCTGATCTCCGCCGGAGATATACATTTTCTGGCCTTTAATGCGATAGGTGCCGTCATCAGCAGGAATCGCTTTGGTGGTCAGATCGCCCAGTGAGGAGCCTACATCCGGTTCGGTCAGGGCCATGGTGCCGGAGAAGCGGCCGCTGAACATTGGCGGTACAAAGGTATTTTTCTGCTCTTCACTGCCGAAGGCATGAATCACATTGGCCGCCGCGCTGGTTAAAAATGGATAGCCAGCCGTGGACGGGTTGGCCGACATAAAAAAAGCATTGGCGGCGGTGTTGATCAGTGCTGGCAATTGCATGCCGCCATCGTCATAACTGTGGCGGGCTGACAGCAGACCGGAGTTGGCGAAATGCTGCCAGGCGTCTTTCACCTCGGGAATGGTTGCCACACTATGGCCATCAAATTGCGGCTCATGCTCATCCGCCTTGGCATTGTGCGGCTCAAAATAGTCGGCGGCAATGCGCCCGCAGGTCTTCAGCAATTCATCAAAGGTGGTGCGGTCGTGGTCCTGATAGCGGCTCAGACGGGTCAGTTGTTCAGCATCGAAAACCTGATAAAGCAGGAACTCGAGATCTTTATTATTCATCAGATGGGCCACAGATTTTCTCCGGTTTGGCATTTTTAACAAGTATCAGGCTTGAGTTGTCATTCGTTAATTGTCAATATAGCCACAACTAAAGCTGAATGTGACACCCTGATTGCCTGCGGGCAGCCGGGGTACAGAGAATAAAAACGCACAGAGCGGGGTAGTAGCAGTGGCTGAGATGCTGAACGTTGTTATCGTGGGTTATGACAAAGCCCTTTCGTCAGCAATGACGGGGGTTGTGGACCTGTTTGGTCTGGCCGGGGTTACCTGGAACCGGATTCAGGGACAGGAGCCGGAACGTCTGTTTAACGTGCGTATTGCCAGCCCGGATGCTGGCCCGGTACGTTGTATCAACGGCGTGCAACTGATGGCTCATATGAGTTACGACCAGGTCGATGACGTCGACGCCATTGTTATCCCGACCATCGGTGGTCCGGTGGACGATGTTCTTGGTAAGACCCCGGAGCTGAGCGATCTGTTGCGCAAAGCCAATGACAAAGGCTGGACCATTGCCGGCAACTGCACTGGTAATTTTCTGCTGGCAGAAGCGGGTATTCTCGACGGTAAGCAGGCGACCACGCACTGGGGATTCAAAGACGCCTTTGAGCAGCGCTACCCGCAGGTTGATCTGAAAGCGGATCAGCTGATTACCCGCCACGATAATATTTATTGCGCAGGGGGCGGACTGGCCTGGTTCGATCTGGGCCTGCATATGATTGAACGCAGTTTTGGTTTTGAGGCCGCGATTCAGACGGCAAAGGCCTTTGTTATTGATTACCGTCGTGACAGTCAGCTTTCATACTCGCTGATGCGATTGTCCAAACCCCATAAAGACGTTCTGGTAAAACAGGTGCAGGTCTGGCTGGAAGAACACTATCCACAAAGCTTTACCGTGGATGAACTGGCTGACCGCTTCAGCGTTTCCAAACGGACCCTGATCCGCCGCTTTAACTCGGCGCTGGATATGCCGCCAAATTCGTATGTGCAGTCTATCCGTATCGAAGCTGCGCAAAAGTTACTGGAAGAAACCGAACGCACCGTCGACGTGGTGATGAATGATGTCGGCTATGAAGATGCCAGCTCGTTCCGCCGCCTGTTCCGCAAAAAAACCGGTTTAACGCCAACCGAATATCGCCGTCGTTTCAGCCGTCGTTTCTGACGGCTATCGTTATCAGGATGAGGTGGTAGATAAATAAATAGAGAGAGGGCGGATAGGGTAGAGAGGACAGAGTCCGGTTAGCATGCAGATTACTGTTCTGATCCGTCAGGCATGAAGAAATAAACCGGGAGTATTTTCCCGGAGGTCTGTGCCTCTGGTTTCTGGTTATTTGGGGCACCCGATCAACTTCATCAAAGCCATTTCTGTGGTCAGCTTTTGCAGGAAATCGTCTGAAGTTTGTCCTCAGTGGCACGACAGAATTTCTGACTGTTTTGCTGGGAGAAATAAACTGTTTTATTTGATGCGTATTTCTTCACATTCTATTGGGATTTTTACGGTATTTAACGTTTAAAAACCCGCATTCTTACTCTATTTTCAATTTAGTCAGTAAGTGACAAAGTTTGTCAGGCGACGCTCTGGTTACTTTTAGATACAATCGCGCCCGTGAATTATTCGGGTATTTGTATGCGTTTTCGGTTATATCTGGCTGTATTTTTCTTATTTTTTTCTGTGGCATGCAATGCCTATGGCCGTGCCTGGCAATACAGAACCATTGTGCAGATTTCTAATGGCGCTGGTCGTGATCTTTCCAATCAGCCGGTAGTATTGAATCTTAATGCTCAGAGTTTATCTGCAGATTATAACTGGAGTGCTGCTGGGGATGATTTGCGTATTACACTGGATGATGAAAATGAGTCATCAGCTATTTCTTTCGAGATACGTGACTGGAACGCGACTGCCCGTACGGCAACGATCGTTCTTTTAGTGCCTAACTTTCCCCCGATTGGTTCGGGCAGTAATCATAATTTATACCTTTTTTACGATAATAACGGAGCTAGCTCTGTTAGTCAGGATGTAACACCTGCGCGGGCTGCCGGGCTTTTATATCAAACTCGCTACAATTCTCCTGCAAACAATCCTGGCAGTCGAGAAGAAGCTGAAGGTTCATTCAATGCAGCACCAGCCAGTCAACAGGGATATGGTGAAGCAACGCTTCAGGAATTTACTGGCGTTCGTAATAGTGATGTTATTCCTGGTGGCACTAATGGCGACTATATTATGCGGGTTTCTGCGTATTTTAGTGTTGCTAATACAGGACAGTATCAGTTTCGGGCTGGTGTCGATTTTGGGTTTGGCGCCAGTCTTTATCTCAATGATGGCTCACAAATATCAGTTGATAGGTGGAATCAGACTAATCCAGATCTCTGGTGGAATAATAACTGGAATAACGATGCTGGTGTGTTGACGACTGATACAGGTTGGCGGTTTCGTAGTGGGAACAACTATCTGATAACGTTAATCGGTGCTGAAAATTACTCTGGCTCAGCCAGCTCTTTGCAATATCGAAGAAGGTTTAACGGAAGCAATAATTGGTCAAATTGGCGTGCTTTTTCGACAGATAACCCAGATGGAATTGTTATTACTTCTGATGCGCCTGTCTCTTATCCAGAGCTTTCGGTCAGCTCGTTCAATTCAACGCTTAACCTTACGCAGGGCGTTGACTTAACGATTATATCAACACCAATGCCTGACTATTGGTTTACTAATAAAGGACAAGAAGTCACTTTTACTGTGCGTAATAACGGTACGGATGCAGTTTCTGCAGGCGTAACGGTCAGGCTGGATAATTCAAGTAACCTTGACATTACCTCTGTATTTTTAGGTGCTGGATGGACTTGTGGCAGTGGTCAGTGTCAATACACGGGAGCGACGGTTGTTGGTGGTGATGATTTTCCACCGATCAGGCTGTCTTTTACCGGTATGGCTACCGGCACCGGTACTTACAACGGAAGCGTTGAGCACCCTGACGACGTAGATCCCAGTAATAATGGCATTACAGGTTCTGCACAGGTCGTGGATTTGATTCGGGCGGTAACGCCTGAGTGTGCGGTACCGGGACCTGGGTTATTGGCCACGTTTTACGATGTCGAAGCAGACTGGGAAAGGGGTAATTTTGTTCGAAGCCATGCGGATTTTGACAGCATTATTTCTCTCGTAGTTACGCCGGATGCTACGCCGCTTTCCTCACAGATACTTGGCACTGTAAATGGCAGTGGCGTTCCGGGAAGTAATCAAGGCGATTATTATCTTGGGATATTTACTGGTTATATCAGGATTCCTTCCGATGGTTATTGGTCTTTAGGTGTTATCGGTGATGACTCGGTCGAGGTGTTGATTAATGATGTGGTCTATAGCCATTTCTACCAGGGGGTAGATAATTGGAATAATGGTGCAATTGTGGGGCGCACCACTCTCTTTCTGGAAGCCGGCTACCATCGCCTGGAGTATCGGGTGCATGAAAACGACGGGGATGATACCTATCAGTTTTATATGCGCGAAGGTCAGAGTACCAATAATCTGACCATTGTGAGTCCGGATATTCTTTTTCAGTGTTACGCTGCCTACGACCTGCGATTGACCTCTTCACTTCAGGTTGAAAGTGACCCTGTTAACAATACGAATTCTCCGAAGGCCATCCCGGGTGCTATGGTGCGTGTAACCGGGGTAGCCTCCAATCGTGGCACACTAAGACCGGGTCAGGATTCAATCGCTGTTACTCAGACGATACCGGCTGATGCTGACCTGTTTCTGAATGGCGGTGCTCCGGTCAGTTTTGATGCTTCGGATAGTGGTCTGAATCTGAATTCAATTTCGTATTCCTCGGATGGTACAAACTTCAATGTGCCTGCCGGTAACGGCGACTACAATGAAAACATCCGTTATTTCCGCCTGAATTTAAACGGCACTATGGCGCCGGCGAATGGCAGTAATTATCCGCAGTTTACGTATGAATACCGTATACGGTTAAAGTGATTAACGCCTGAACAGTAGCCTGCTGCAGAAACATTGATCGGCAGTATCACTTTTCTGCCCAGCAAGGGTATTGAAACGCCTTGTCGCTGAGGGGCAGTTATTGACACTATTTGGCAGGAGACGGTGAGTTCCGTTTTTGGATACAATTCCGCTATAAGAATATAGTCAGGGTTGTTATCGATGCTTTACCGTTTAGTGCTGTTAGTCCTGTTATTTCCACTGCCAGCGCTGGGCTACTGGAATGGTGACTGGAGTTTTCGTACAGAGTCGACACTGACTTCTGATCAGGCGCGCAGTGATTACCGGGTGACGCTGGACATTACTGCAGCCGATCTGCATCCGGATTACAGCTGGAGCAGCAACGGTAATGATCTGCGGGTTATCGCGGCAGACGATTCGACGCAGCTGAGTTATTACATCGTCAGCTGGGATGCCGCAAATCAGCAGGCTACCGTGGTGGTTAACTTTCCTTCGCTGGCCGCCGGGACCAATACCTTCTATCTCTACTATGGCAATACCACTGCCACTTCAGCATCCAGTGCCACGTCGGCTCTGGTGCCCGGTTTATCTTATACCAGCCGTCAAAGCACGCTGAATCCGGGCAACTGGAATCAGGCGTATGCTGAGCTGAATAATGCGCTGTCGAGCGGTTATGGTTCCACTATCATTACCAATTTCAATGGTATCGAGAACAGTGACTTAGCAGGCGGCTCCAATACAAATTTTGTGGCTTATATAGCTGCCCGTTTTACCGTAACCGGCAACGGCCAGATCCGCTTCCGTTTTGGCAGTGATTTTGGTCGTGGTGGCGAGCTACGCGTGGATGGCCAAACCCTTGAGGCGCAATGGAGCGATGACCTGTGGTGGAATGGCAGTTGGTCAAATGGTGGCGATGTTCTGCAGGGCTCAATTAATTTATCGGCCGGTGAGCACTACCTTGAAATCCTGGGCTCAGAAGGTGGTAATGACGGCGGTATGGCACTGCAGGTCTGTACGGCCAATAATTGTGGTACGAACAGCAGTAACTGGCGCTACTTCTCTACTGCGAACTTTTCCAGCATCCGCGCCATTCCGCCGTCTAACGATTCAACCTTAACGATTGAGTATCGGCAGGGCTACGACTTTGCATTAACTGCGACGCTGCCTGCCCGTTGGACCGACAGTGTAGGTGCTCCGGCGGAAATAGTGCTGAATGCAGCCAATGCTGGCAGCGGAGCAATAACCGGCACCACACATATCATTGTCAGCAGCAATGAACCAACTCTGACCTACGTATTCCGCAGTGGTAATGGCTGGACCTGTCCTGTCAGCTGGACCGGCTCCGGCGACTGTACCTATTCCGGTAGTGCTGTGGCCAGTGGTTCTTCTTTCCCGCCTCTTTACATCGATGCCTATGTGAATTCGGCAAGCCTGCCAGCCCAGGCGGCGTACGATTTCTATGTGGTGAATTATCCGCTGGAATCCTCAGAAACGCGTGTCAGCAATAACCGTGTGAGCGGTACGCTGCCGGTGGTGCATGTACTTGAGGCGTCGGGCACGGATTGCAGTGCGCCGGGCGGCGGGCTTTGGGCGAAATATTATACGGTGCCGAATAATTCCGGATTTGCCAATAACCGTGCCGGTTTTCAGAGCCTTATCGATACTTACGCCAGTGGTACACCAACGCGTCAGGAAGTGTTATCCGATATTAATTACTACTACGGCGGCACGGATCTGACGTATTTTCTGTCAGTGATCGAAGGCTATATCTATGTGCCGGTCAGTGGTAGCTACGCATTCAGCCCGGATGGGGATGACGATGTGGAATTCTGGATCGACGATACTTATGTGGCCGGTATTTATGGTAACCACGGTGCGGCGGAAGGTGCAGGCTATGCCCAGGGATCAGTCTACCTCGAAGCTGGCTATCACAGAATTGAATTCCGCCATCTGCAGCAGCAGTATCAGTTCAGCTGGTATCTGTACTGGAACAACGGATCAGGTTGGCAATTAGTGCCGCCGAATTCTGTGCGTCAGTGCTACATGGTGTACAACCTGACGCTGACATCCTCTGTACAGGTTGAAAGTGATCCGGTGAACGGCACGGATTCCCCAAAAGCGATACCTGGGGCAACCGCGGCTATTACTGTGATCGCCGCCAATGAAGGCGATCTGCAGCCTGATGCAGACTCCATCAGTATTCTGCAGGCGATTCCGGACGATGGTGATTTCTATTACAACGCCGGCAACGGTATTACGGTAACTGATGGCAGTGGTGCATTGGCCAGTGGTTTGACCCTATCGACGGTGCAGTATCTGGATGCCAGTCAGCAGGTTATTTCTCCGTCGGCAGATGCAAAAGGCTATGATGCCAGCGTGCGCTATTTCAGGCTGAATTTTAATGGCCAGATGAATTCACCCACCGGCAGTAGTTACCCGCAGATCGATTATGAGTTCCGTATCCGGCTTAAATAGTCACGTATATCGGCTGATCCGCAGCAAGGAAGCCGCAGTGACAATTTTGGTCAGGATACTATTTGTTGAGAATTTAGTTACAATCAGGCCTTGATATTTCTTTCAGGGTCGTCTGATGCTTTTCCGGATGATAGTGCTGGTGTTGCTGTTCCCTCTGCCAGCATTCGGTTATTGGGACAATAATTGGGATTACCGTACCGAAGTTACGCTGACTTCCGATCAGGTGCAGTCTGATTATCGTGTCACTGTTCAGATAACAGGCAATGACCTGCATTCCACATACGGCTGGAGTAGCAGTGGCAATGACCTGCGGGTAATAGCCGCTGATGATTCAACTCCTTTGAATTACTACATCAGTAGCTGGAACCAGGGGGCTGAGCAGGCCACCATTGTTATTCGTTTTCCCAACCTTGTTGCCGGAGACAATACTTTTTACCTCTACTACGGTAATGATTCTTCCTCTTCTGCGTCGAGCTCTGCGACGACGCTTGTATCTGGCATTTCCTATAATAGCCGAAGTAGCACTATTAACCCGTCCGGATGGGAACAGGCTTATACAGAGTTGGGAAACCCCGAAGTGACAGGTTATGGTTATAGAGTGATAACCAATCAGCGTCGTATCGAAAACAGTGATCTGCCAAATGGTTCCAATACCAACTACGTTGCGTACATGGAGACACTTTTCACTGTGACTGGTAGTGGTTGGTTTTATATTCGACTCGGAAGCGATTTTGGACGCGGAGGGGAGCTCAGAGTCGATGGACAAACGATAGAAGCTCAATGGAGCAGTGATCTCTGGTGGAATAGTAACTGGACAAATAATGGCAGCAACATTCTTCAAGGGCGTATTCGGCTATCATCGGGAGAGCATCACCTTGAAATTCTGGGATCGGAAGGTGGTAATGACGGTGGAATGGCGCTTGAGGTGTGTACGTCAGGGAGTTGTGGAGATAGCAGTAGCTCCTGGAGGCCGTTTACGACTGACAATTACTCCAGTCTCCGGGCATTTCCTCCTGTAAATGATGACTCAACAGACGTGATATTTGGCAGCAGTGTTGTGGGGGGCGTTAACATGGCTGTTACATCAAATGAGCCCGAATATTGGTCGTTGACGAGTACACAACAGTTGAACTTTACAGTCGCTAATATTGGCACTGAGCCAGTGACAGAAGTAATCAGTTTCCAGCTGAACCTCGCTTGGAACCTGACTATTGAGTCGGCATTCTGGGGAGATGGCTGGGATTGTAATAACGAAACAAGTAATAACTCGACCTGTACCTACGACGACCTTCCGGTCAATCCGGGAGACGTCTTACCTCCGATACAGCTGGCGGTATCTGCGCACAATAACAACGGTTATACGACGACGGCATCTTATGGGGCGACTGTCTCTTATTGGGGAGGGCTGTCTGATGCTGATACATCAGATAATACAGTATCTAATACTTTACCAATTATTGACCCTGTCGTTCCGGCAGGTCTTTCGTGTTCATCGCCTACGGACGGGTTATGGGTGAGTTTCTATGATGTCAGTAGTTGGTCGGGCACTTACGTCAACAGTGCATCGGATTTTCAGAATCTGGTGACAGGGTACGCCAATGACAATTATCTGGATGGTAAGCAGGTGTTTGGCAGGATCAGCGGAAGTGGGAATCCGTTTGGAAGCAGCGAGGAGTACATGGCCATATTTGAAGGTTATCTTCAGGTTGACACTGCCAGTTCCTGGACTTTTGCGTTAGATGGAGATGATGCTTTAGAACTGTTAATTGACGGAGAGGTTAAAACAGGACGTTACGGGGGTAATGAAGCCAGCGGGTCGCCGCAGAATGCGGTTACACTGTACCTTGAGGCTGGATATCACAGCATTGAATTTCGGATGCACGAATATCGTGGCGATGATTCTTACTATCTGTATATGACTCAAGGTAATGAGACATCCTCTCTTAGTGTAATGCCAGCGAACTCCACTGTTCAGTGCGGGGGGATTTATGATTTAAGACTGACTTCCGCCATTCAAATCGAAAATGACCCGGTGAATGGTACTTCTTCGCCTAAAGCCATTCCTGGTGCACAGGCCCTTATCCAGGTTGTGGGGGTTAATGAAGGTGCATTAAGCCCGGATGCAGATTCTGTTTTTATTACTCAGGCCATTTCTGAAGACAGTGAATTTTATGCAAACGGAGGCGTTACCTTTATTGATGGAGTGGGCGTTCTGAGCAGCGGCCTGGCCGCAGGCAATATTACTTACTCCAGCACGGACGATGCTGACACCAGCTTCACCCATACACTGACACCAGACGGGGAGGGTTATGACGCTGCGGTGCGTTATTTCCGTATCCAACTGAATGGTCAGATGAACCCGGCAACGGACACGGTTAATCCTGAATTTTCTTACGAATACCGCATCCGGCTGAAATAATTCAGCCGGTTGTCACGCTTTAGGTTTTTACCATCGGCTTATCAGGCGGTTTGCTGTTCGCCTGAGACATGGTTGTGTTCTTCCGGCTGGTGATAGTGACGCAGTTTCAGTGACAACAGCAGGGTACCGGTTAATACCAGCAGCGAGCCCGCCACGACACCTTGCCAGCGCCACGCATCCCACCAGATATGCAGATAAAAACCACCGGTACTTGCACCTGTATAGTAAAACAGCAGGTACAGGGAAGACGCACTGGCACGGGCGCCCTGTGCTTTGTGGCTGACCCAGCTGCTTGAGGTGGAGTGTGCAAAGAAAAAGCCAAAACTGTTGATCAGCAGTCCGATAATGATCGATGGCAGGCCCGGCAGCAGCGTCACCAGTGAGCCCAGCATGAGTATGCTGATACCCAGTGCCATGCACAGTGGCTGCGGGATTTTCTGTGCGACTTTACCGGAAATAGCAGAACCGAATGTGCCGGATAAATAGGTCAGGAATAACAGCCCCAACAGGCTCGCCGGCAGATTGTAGGGGTCATCTGCCAGTACGAAGGTCACGTAGCTGTATTGGTTAATGAAAATAAAGAAGTTAAAACCACCGATAATAAAGGCAATCAGCAGCGCCGGATTCTTCAGGTGACCACTGAGATCACGCAGCATTTGTTTCGGGTGTAATGGCTTGGCAGTGAAGTGCTGTGATTTAGGCAGGGCCAGCGCAAACACAATCAGCAGAACCACACTCATGATGGCGATAAACACAAAAGCGCTTTGCCAGCCGGCGATATCACCCATAAAACCACCGATCAAACGGCCACCAATACCGCCCAGACTGTTACCGCTGATGTAGTAGCCAACCGCTATGACCAGTGCGCGTTTGGTAAATTCATCACCCATATAAGCGATGGCAATGGCGGGTAAGCCGCCCAGAAAAAAGCCCTGCAGTGCCCGCAGAATCAGTAACGCATGAAAGCTTTCAACAAAACAGATCGCCACGGTCACCAGCGTGGCCGCGCCCATGGTAAAGATCATCAGTGGACGCCGGCCAACCGCATCTGACAGGGGGCCATACACCAGCAGAGACAGGCCCAGCATCAAAGTGGTAACGGTAAAACTCCAGCCCGCCATCAAAGGGGATACATGAAAATGCTCTGCCAGTGTCGGCAGCAGAGGCTGGGTCACATAGACGTTAGAAAAAATAGTAAATGAGCCCAGGCATAACGCCAGGGTTGCGCGCCAGAAGGCCGCCGAGCGGATATCGATCATGGGGATACATCAAGGTATTGAGAATAACACTACATTAGCACCGCTTTTAAGATCATAAAAATATATAGTTTTTATAATTACCATAAGATCATGTTATAGTTTGCCGGTACTAACGACAGGGGCAATCAAATTGGACTCCAGGGCACTCACTTACTTCCTTGCTGTGGCTGAAAGCGGCAGCTTCACTGCCGCCGCTGAGCAGCTGCACGTTGCCCAGCCGGCGGTGAGTATGGCGATCCGCAGACTTGAGGAAGAGCTGGAACTGAGTCTGTTCCACCGTAATGAGCGGCGCATCAGTCTGACGGATGAGGGCCTTGTGCTGTTACCGCACGCCAGACAGATTGTGCAGGCGCTGGCCGATGCCGAGCTGGAAATGCGCGAGCTGCACGAGATGGCCCGCGGCGAGGTGCGTATCGGCATCCCCAGTATGCTGGGCTCCTATTACTTCCCGCCGATTCTGATGGCGTTCCGCCACCGCTACCCGCAGCTGCGCCTGTCCGTGGTGGAGGCGGGTACCCGTCAGCTGCAGAAAATGATCTACAGCGGCGAGATTGATATGGGCGTCATTGTCGCCGATACGCCGCCGGAAGATCTCGAATCACGCAGTTTTCTGCGCGATCAGATGATGGCCATCCTGCCGCAGGATCACCATCTGGCCGGCCAGAAGACGGTGCGCTTCCGTGATTTTTTTGCGGAAGATCTGGTGCTGTTCCGCAAAGGCTATTTCCACCGCGAAGTGATTGATCAGCTGTGCCGGGAACACGATTTCAGCCCGAAGATCTGTGTTGAAACCAACCTGCTGCCACTGACCAAGCAGATTGTGAAACATGGTTTCGGCATCACCACACTGCTGGAAATGGTGATTGCCGAAGACGCTGATCTGGTGGCGCTGCCGTTTGAACAGCCGGTATGGCTCGATCTGTCGGTGGCCTGGCGGCAGGGCGGATATCTGTCGCGGGCCAACCGCACCTTTGTGGATTTTTTGCTGGAACACAGTAATGCGCAGACATAAAGCGCGGCGGCTGATGTGAAAATGGCCATCCCGGGTCCATAATAAAGACTATGGATATGAATGAACCCCAACCCGTGCAGGCGGACCAGCTTGCCATGCGTGCCGTTATCCGCCAGCCGCTGCTGCGTTCGCTGGTGTTTGCCTTCGGCTGGCTGAGCGTGGCGCTGGGCGTGGCCGGTATTTTTCTGCCGGTACTGCCGACCACCCCCTTTCTGTTGCTGGCGGCGGCCTGTTTTGTGCGGACTTCCCCCCGCTTTTACCGCTGGCTGGTGGAGCACCCGAAACTGGGCCGCTATGTGATTTATTATCTGGATGGCAAGGGCATGCCACTGAAGGCCAAGGTGTACACCCTGATCCTGATGTGGAGCACCATGATGCTGACGGCGTTTGTGCTGACCGACCGGCTGACGATTAAAATCCTGCTGCCATTGATTGGTCTGGGGGTCAGTATTTATATTCTGCGTTTACCGACACTGCTGCTCAGTGACGCCAAGGAAGCCCGCAGCGGCCACTGACGCTGTACGCGATAACAATAATAACGACTCTTTTCTGCGGCGCGGCCGCCGGATGATTGTATGCGCTCATCTTATTCCACCATCGCCGCCTGGCCTCTGGCGGTCGCCAGAACGTTAGCGGAAAACGGTTTCGATGCGCAGCGGTTTTTCGCTGCGGCCGGACTGGATCTCACGGAACTGGAACGCCAGCCCGACAGCCGGGTGCCCATTGAGGTAATGACCGGCCTGTGGCAGCAGCTGGAAGAAAAAACCGCTGACCCGGCGTTTGCCCTGCAGGTGGCTGCTCATGTACAGCCCATGCATTTCCGTGCCCTGGGTCTGCTGATGCTGAGCTGCAGCAATATGCAGCAGGTGATCGATAAAATGGGGCGCTACCATGCGCTGGTGTCGAATACGGTGAATATCCGTGTGGTGCATCAGGCCACCCGTACCGGTTTTGTGATTGATCCACTGGCCGGGGTCCCCATCAGTCCGCTGGCCGTGGACGGTTTTTTTGCCACCATCGTCACCTTTGCCCGCCAGCTGACCGGCCGTACCCGCATTCTTGATGAAGTCGAACTGCTGCGCAGTGAACCACCCGCTGGTGGCCAGCCCTGGACCCGGCTGATGCAGTGTCCGGTGCGCTTTGCGGCGGCCACCAATTGCCTGTGGTTCAGCCGTTCTGAACTGGCGGCCATGGCGTTGCCCGGTGATGAACAGATGGCGGCGGCCAATGAAGCACTGGTTGAGCAGTATCTGCATAAAATGAACGCGCTCAGCTGGTCGGAACGGGTCCGTAACAGCCTGCAGGCCATGCTGGAACAGGGCGAGCCGGGGTTGGCTGATATCGCGCAGGTTTTCAATCTCAGTGAGCGGACGCTGCGCCGGTATCTGCAGCAGGAAAACACCAGCTACCGCCAGTTACTGGAGGAGGTACGGCGGGAAATGGCGCAGTACTGGCTGCGCCGGCCGCAGGAAACTATTACTTCGGTGGCCCTGCGGCTGGGGTTCAGTGACAGCAGTAATTTCAGCCGCGCGTTTCAGCGCTGGTTTCAGCAGACGCCCGGGCAGTTCCGCCGCGGGCGCTGAGTGCGGCGGCGATTATTCCGGCAGGACAATGGCAAAGGCCGGATCCGGCTGCTCAAACAGTGAGAAGAAACGGATCAGATCCAGTGTGCTGCCATCCACGCTGAGGTTATCGGAAAACAGCGTATCCTTAATGCCGGCTTCCCCGGTCAGCATGCTGACAAACAGGGGATGGGTCAGGTTGAGTGTGGCATCGGTGGCCGGCGTTTCGTTCTCTGCCAGTGGCCGGTAATGCAGCACGGCATTTTCAATCCACAGCAGATAGTTCTGTTGCAGGTCGGTAAAGCGGATGGCAATACGCCAGTCTTTATCGGCAGCATCTTCGGCTTTCAGCCTCACCGACAGGGTATCAAAGAAGTTGCTGACCGGTGTCTGCAGGAAAATCTCTTTCATGGTTGCCAGGTTAATACCGCTGTCGGGTTTACCGTCACGCAGTTCCATTGCCCCGGTCAGATAAATATCGCGCCACGGCCCGGATTCCGCCTGATAACCCAGCTGGTCATAATTCCTGGCCAGTAATTCGCGGGCTTTGCCGTTGTCCGGCTGGGCAAAGACCAGATGATTGAGCAGCTCGGCACTCCAGCGGTAACGGCCATCGGCGAAAGCGGCGCTGGCTTTGCTGTACAGGGCGTCGGCACCCCCGGCAAGATCGACATAGCCTGCGGCACGGGCGGTGTCGGGCAGCGGATCAAGATGCGCCGGGTTGCCGTCATACCAGCCCATATAGGCCTGATAAACGGCACGGGCATTGTGCTTCAGCGTGCCGTAATAGCCGCGGCTGGAAAAAACCGTTGCCAGACTGGCGGGCATTTTCAGGTCTTCGGCAATTTCACCGGCGGTCATGCCCTGATTCATCCGGCGTACGGTCTGATCGTGAATGAATTTATAGGTGTCACGCTGTTGTTTCAGGAAGGTCTGAATATTTTCCTGTCCCCAGATTGGCCAGTGATGGCTGCCGAAATAAATATCGGCATCGGCAAACAGGCGCCGTGCTTCTTCGATATAAGCACTCCATTTCATGGCATCACGTACCTTGGCACCGCGTGGGGTATACAGGTTGTGCATATGCCGGGACATCACTTCTGCGCCACAGAAGGCCCGGTACTGCGGCAGATAAAACGTGAATTCCGCCGGTGCTTCGGATTCCGGCGTGTACTGGAAGCGGAAATCGACACCATCAATGGTCATTTCCTGCAGTGTATGATCCACCAGTTGGTTAGGCTGCAGAATACTGAATTCACCGAACGCCGGTGATTTTCCCAGTCCGGAGCCGACATGGCCCCAGATATCACGCGGCAGGTTTTTACCGTACATAAACATCGCCCGGCGGCTCATGGCATTACCGGCAATAATATTTTCGCTGGTGGCTTCTTCCATAAAACCCTGTGGTGCGATCACCGGAATATGGCGCTGATCAATTTCCTGTTGCGAAATAATCCCCAGTGCGCCACCAAAGTGATCAAGATGCGGATGAGTGAAGAGTACCGCGCTGATGCCGGTTAACTGCGGATAACGCGGCTGCAGCTGCTGCATGGCAAAGCGGAAGGCGTTGGCTGCGGTTTCACGCGAGGTGAGCGGGTCGATCACAATCCAGCCGCTGTCACCTTTGATTAACGTCATATTGGCCAGATCAAAGCCACGCAGCTGATAAATGCCCGGCGTTACCTCAAACAGACCATGAATATTATTCAGCTTTGCCTGGCGCCATAAACTGGGATTGACGCTGTCCGGGGCCTCTCCCTGAATAAAGGCGTACTGAGTCATATCCCACACGCTCTGATCCGGGTTGCGTTCAGCGCTGACGCGTAATGGCTGCTGGCTGGCGATCAGCCCGCGGCGGGCATCGTTGAAATCCTGCTGGTCGGCTAACGGCAGCTGCTGTTGCAGCTGTTGATTGGCCGCGGTGGTATAGGCCGAAACTTTTTGTCCGTGGCTGTCAGGCGTGGTTGCTGCCGGGTTACAGCCGGTCAGCAGGGTCAGGCCGGCGAGGGAAAATAAAAGGGTTTTATGAGCGCTCATGGCGGCTCCTGTACTGATTATTGTTGTGCAGTCAGTGTAGGAGCCGCCGTGACAGGAAACCGGTTCCCGGCGGACAGAAGACTGTCCGCTGAGGCCAGTGTGGTCAGGAATAACTGGTGTTGCGTGATACCCGGTAGGCTGACAGAGCCGGAATCAGGCCGGCAATCACACTCAGCACGAGGCTGATAAGGATCAGCCAGTGGGTGTGCTGCGGCCACCACTGCGGGCTGACCACCAGACTGAAATAATCGGCCAGCAGTGGCGCGGCCAGCGTCTGAGTGAGGCCGCTGATCAGCAGGGCCAGCAGCCAGCCCGAGGCTGTCAGTAACAGCACTTCCAGTTCCAGCAGGGTAAATACCGACAACGGATGGGCGCCGATCAGACGCAGCAGGCTGATTTCACGGCGACGGAAAGCCACGCTGACCTGCAGCATGGCGATTGTGCCCAGCAGGCCGGTAATCAGCATCAAAGCACTTAATACCTGCAGTATATTTTCGGCATTGGCCAGCAGTTGCCAGAATTCACTCAGTGCCACGCCAGGGATGACAGCGGTTAACGGTTCCTGATCCGGGGCATTGAGCAGCTCGCGTACCTGAAATGTCAGTGGCCAGGATTTCAGACCGACAAACACCGCTGAAACTTTGCCGGGGGCCGGCAGGTCGGCAAAGTGAATATGATCAATGGCAGCGGCGCTGTGTTCAGTATGTTCGTGTTCAGCAGCATCATGAGCGTGGTGATCAGGGTCTTCGTCATGCTCATCCATGCTGGCGTGATCATGCTCCCCGTGATCGTGTTCAGCAGCATCATGAGCGTGGTGGTCATGGTCTTCGTCATGATCATCCATGCTGGCGTGATCATGCTCCTCGTGATCGTGCTCAGCAACATCATGAGTGTGGTGATCATGGTCTTCGTCATGCTCATCCATACTGGCGTGATCATGCTCCTCGTGATCGTGTTCAGCAGCATCATGAGCGTGGTGATCATGGTCTTCGTCATGCTCATCCATACTGGCGTGATCATGATCATCATCAGCCTGTTCATGCATGTCATGTCCGTGGTCATCTTCATGGTGATGAGCCAGCTGGTGCGCGTGCAGCCAGCTTTCGTTATGCACGGCTTCCAGCATGGCGATGGGCACGTGCACAGAACGGTCAACCGGTGTTCCGGTGGGGGCCAGCACGGCGCTGATACGGAAGGATATATTTTTATGTACGTGGAAGCTGGTGGCGTGGGTGCCATGGCTTAAATAAAGTTCATCGCCGACACTGTAACCCAGCTCGCGGGCGACGGTGGCACCGATCACAGCATCCAGCGGGTGACTGAATTCAATCCCCTGCGCATCACTGATGCTTTGCTGAGCCTGAAGAGATTGTTTGCGCCCGTATTTAAAGTGGCGGAAATAATCATTGGTGGTGCCTATAACGGCGAAGCCGTGATGAGAATCACCAAGAGCAATCGGAAAGCTCCACTGCAGCTGTGGCATTTCCTGTACTGTCTGCCAGCGTTCTGCGCTGACTGCCTGCGTTGGCGTGCCGAGACGGAATACGGAATACAGCAGAACCTGCAGGGGATGGCTGCGCGCGCCGACAATCAGATCAGTGCCGCTGACTGAGGAATTAAAACTGTTTTTCAATTCACTGCTTAAACTGCGTGTCAGCAGTAACGCGGACATACTCAGGCTGATGGCCAGAATAATCATGATGGCTGCAGTTTTTCTCTGCAGCAGACTGCGGTAAGCCAGTTTGATCAGCATACGGATGCTCCGTTCTGCTCTGAGTTAATGCGTGGCAGATGAACGGTATGGGTAAAATACGGTTGCAGGCTGAGATCATGGCTGACCATGATGAGCGTGGAATTCAGCTGTTTTACTTCACTCATTAACAGCTTCATAAAAGCGTCTTTATTGTCGTCATCCAGAGCAGAGGTTGGTTCGTCGGCGATGATCAGCGGTGGGCGGTGAACCAGTGCCCGGGCGATGGCCGCCCGTTGTTGTTGGCCGGTACTGAGATTACTGACGATCTGCTTGCGTTGATCCGTCAGATTCAGCTGCTCTAAAAGTTGCTGTTGCCACGACGGGTTATTGCTCTGTCCGGCAAAGTGCTGCATCAGCTGCAGATTTTCTTCCGTGGTTAAATAGGGCAGCAGATTGAGGGTCTGGCTGATGACTCCCATAGTTTGCCCACGCAGGCGATCCCTTGCTGACGCGCTGAGCTGCGACAGGTCATGGTCATTAACAATGACCGCTCCGCTGTCGGCAGTCAGCAGTCCGGTGATTAATTTCAGCAGTGTGGACTTACCGCAGCCCGATGGCCCCGTGATAAACAGAGATTCGCCGCTGCTCAGGCTCAGCTCAGGAATATGCAGAAGATTCTGCTGCTTCCAGCCGAAACGCACGTCCTTCAGTGCCAGAATCTGTCTATCGTTTTCAGTCGTCATTCACACTGCCTTTTAATTCAGCCGTTTTTATTCGCTCAGAACGACCAGTTAACGCCTAACTGTAAAGAACGTCCTGGTAGTGGCGCGTATTCTTTCAGATAGGATACATGATTGCGGGCTACTTCATCGGTCAGGTTGTTGACCGCTGCCCGTACTTTTAATTCCTGGTCCCCCAGCAGAATAGCACGGCTCACACTGGCATTAACCATGTTATAGCTGTCGGTGCTGGTTTCGTTTTCAGCCGTGTCGGACTGCTCCGCCACCAGTTTATTTTCCAGACGCGCCTGCCACAGATTATGTTGCCAGTTAATGGCAAGCAGAGCTGAGGCCGGAGCAATGCGTGGCAGGTTGCCGCCATCATTCAGTTTGGCGCGTACATAATCGGCATTCAGATCCAGATGCCAGTTGGCATTAAAAATATGCTGCCAGCTGAATTCACCACCATTAAAGCGCGCATCTGCCTGTTCATGACGATAGACAAAATTGCCATGCAGAGGATCGGCAAAACCTTTCAGATCATTGTAAATATAATCTTCATATTCGTAGTGGTAGAGGGCAATGCGCACACTGTCGCTGTCCGTGGTATAGCGCCAGTTAATATCCAGCGTGTAAGCGGTTTCTTCCTTCAGATCCGGATTATCCAGCTGGAAGGAAAAGGTTGCATGATGATCGCCGTTCCAGAACATTTCTTCTGCATCCGGAGCGCGTTGGGCACGTGCCAGGCTGAGGCCAATGATCTGTGTATCAGACAGTTCAATGGTTGATGCTGCAGACAGTGTCAGCGGTGTGAAATGTGTGTCGTCATAATAGCTGCTCTGCTGGCGATGCGCCGGATTGATGGTATCCGGGTCCAGTTCGATTTTTCTCTGATCTGCACGTGCGCCAAATTCGACTGTGCCACCCAGCCCCCCGGTTTCTGAGTCTGCTGCGGCAGCACTTTGCCATCGGCGTTTTTCTACCCAGTAGAGGCCAAAATCTGTGGTGTCGGTTTCTGGCATCGGTGTGGAATGGGCAAAGTTGTATCCGCCGACATTGAGTAGGTTGGCGCCCTGAGAACCGTCCCATGCAAAGTCGCTGTAATCCGGGATGCTGCTGCAACCGCCGTGATCATGACACAGCTTTAGCGTCTGTTTGCTGGCCTGTAAACCGATGCTGCCTTGCCAGCCAGCAAACATCTGATGACGTAAGCGGGTCTGCAAGCTGGTGGTTTCTTTATCGAATAAACCAACGACCATGCCTTCGTCGGTTTCATCGTGTTCATAGTCGGTGTAATTAATTTCGGTACGCCACTCTTCCAGCCAGGAGGAATTTAACGGCTGCCAGGCGCCTTTAATATCGTAGCGGGTCTGATCGGGGCGTACGCGGTTATCTTCATTTTCTTCATTAGGCACACCGTAATCGTAGCTCAGCGTTGACACACTCATGCCAATAAAACCCTGCATGCCGATACGGCTTAATGCCACACTGCCACCGGAACTTTCAGTGTCGGTATTTTCAATATCTTCACCGTCAGTCTGGTAGTTATCACTGCTGCGGCTGAAGCCGTCCAGATGCAACACCCAGTTTTCATTGCCCATATCGGTGCGTGCCTGAATGTTCTGAGCGTTGTCGTTACTGCGGTAGGATGCGGACACTTCACCAAGGATATTGCCGTCGGCCTCACTCATTCCCTGTTCACTGATGCGACGGTCGATAAGGTTAACCACACCGCCAATTGCCCCACCACCGTACAGCAGTGTTGCCGGCCCCTGAATAACTTCCAGTTGTTCTGAGGCGCTGGCATCGGCCATGGGTGCATGGTCAGAACTCATGGCTGACACGTCGCTGCTGTTTACACCATCGACCAATAATTTAACCCGGCTGCCGCCCATGCCGCGCAGGACTGGCCGGCCAACACCCGGGCCAAAAGAAGCATTGGAAATACCGGGCTGATTTTCCAGCAGGGTTCCCAGCGTATCGCCCTGATTTTCATCAATGGCGTCGCGGTCCAGTACAGTGACCGGTTGCGCAACATCGGCAATGGCATCCTGTCCGGCACTGCTTACGACCACAGTATCCAGCTCTGTGGTGTGAGCATGCAGGGAAGGAGCAATATTAACCAGAGCAATGGCAACAGAGATTTTTTTCAGCATGGGAGTATCCGGTTTTAACAGGGAGTTGTTCAGAAAAACAATTGTACATAAACGAAAATAGCCCGCGTTTATGACCATCTGACGGTCATAAACTCGGGCGCACAGAACTCAGTGTTCTGTTTTATCAGTGCTCGTGATCGTGCTCACCACCTTCGATGGCATGCATAAACACCATATCCTGTACGTCAGAGACGTCGCTGCTCAGATCCACGATGCTGTGAATGTGGAAGTTGCTGGCGTCTTCATGTTTGTCGACGACATAAAGCTGGTGGGCAGCATTATCGACAACCATAAAACCTTCAGCCGCAGGCGCAATAAACAGGTCTCCACAGGCTAATGACGCAGGGTTGGATTCTTCCAGCTGAATACGGCTGGCGCTGTCGGTTTCAGTGTCAATCACATAAAGGAAGCCATCATCACTGGCGACTGCAGCGTAATCGCTTTCTTCAGTTGCGAAGGCCGCGGTACAGAAATTACCTGGGGTAAATTGCTGTGAGATAACAGCGGTAACATCAGTCGCCGTAACGGTAACGGTTTCTGTGACGTCATCTTCTTCTGTGCTCAGAGACATAATCTGGCCGGCAGAATAGCCAGCTATGTTGTCGCCATTGGTGATCCACTGGGTTGGCCACGCGCTTACACCATCGGGCAGGGTGACCGATTGAATTTCATCAAAATCACCTTCCTGAGAAATAAAGTACAGAGCGTCGGAACCACAGCCGAAGAGGGTGATATGTTCGCTTTCGGCGGCGAGGTATGGGGAGGAGCACTCTTCCACGGCTACCGGCTCATTTCCGTCTACGGTGATGGCAGAGTATGAAGTTGAGTCCAGGTTGTAGAAGATAAGCATTGTTTCCGTTGCTTCATCCAGCACTGCTGCAGGATAGGATTGTGAATATGGGATGGTTATGCTTTCTACGTCTTCGCTGGTCAGGCTTTCAATATCTTCGGTAGGGACGAAATGCGTGGCGCCATCCACCAATACAGAAAAATGACCGCGGGAGGTAATCACCGGGCCAACGCTGCTGCCGGACAGAGTGAAGTCGATCAGGCTGGCTTCTTCGTGCCCGTGTTCCTCTTCGTCGTGTTCTTCTTCAGCCCCTTCCTCTTCTTCGTGTTCCTCTTCGTGAAGACCGGCATTGACGAATTGCACAACGCTGGCATTAACCACTGCCGCACTCAGGCCGTTGTCGGCCAACACCAGAGACGGGCCATTGGCAGCTGCGCTGCCGTCCAGTGTTTCCAGAATTTCTTCCGCCTGGTCAAACACCTGTAACGTCGTACTGCCAGACTCAGAGAACAGTACCCGACCTGAATGTTCGTGTTCTTCGTGGGTGTGATCACCGCTATCATCAGCGTTATCTGTGCTGCTGCCGGAACTGCTGCCACCACCACAGGCGGCCAGCATCAGTCCTGCAGAAGCGATGAAGATACTCAGGGCGGAGCGGGAAAAGCGTGGATTCATGCGGAAGTCCTGTCTGAATAGTTGGAACCAAGATGACCAGGTCCGGTCCGATGACCGGTTGATATGTTATAGTGTAACTTTAGGTGATGTTATACCATAACAATTCATGATGTAAAGGGAAGGCAGAGAGCAAACAGATAACGTCTTTTGTCTTTACCCTTTCTGAACGTCTGGCGATATAAGCCAGTGAGCGTCCGTGGTATAAACGACCGCAGATAGTGTTAATCGAAAATCCGGAGTTTTGTGTGCGATTGAGTTTGTCTTTGCAATCTAATGGTTGGTTAAAAGTGGTCGCGCTGACGATGGCGTTGCTGGCTGCAGGCCAGGCCACGGCAGAAACCGGGGGCGAATACAGCGAAATCGAATTCGCCGACCTGCTGCCGGATGAAGACTATGAGGCGCTGTCTCATCCGCCGGAAGAGCTGGCCAATGTGCAGGAAGGCTCTTTTGAAGATCAGATGGCAACGGCTGTCGGGCAGGCCATGGACAGCAGTAAAGACACTGCGCCGAAAAATGAGTGGGAGCGGGCGCTGCAGTCCACCAATGTCAGAGCCGAGTTCGATGATCAGAAAATCCGTATTGCCGGATTTATCGTACCGCTTGAATTTGATGACAATCAGGTGGTGACGGAATTTTTCCTGGTGCCGTATTTCGGCGCCTGTATTCATCTGCCGCCACCACCGCCAAATCAGTTAATTCTGGCAAAGAGTACTCAGGGGATTGAGCTGGAGAGTATTTACGATCCCTTCTGGATTGAAGGCACTTTGCAGGCAGATCTGCAGGAAAATGAAGTCGGCAAATCTGCGTACAGTATGAAACTGGATAAGATCAGCCCCTACCTTGATCAAAGCCGGCGTTAAGCACCGGCTTTCAGTCAGGCGAAATCCAGCGTCAGTACAAGGCGCTTTTCACCGGTATTCAGGTCGGGCGACCTGTGAACCAAACCTCGTCGTTCATTACCTTGCCATTCTTCACCCTTCATCAGGGCGACTTCCAATGTATTAAGCTGCTGTGTTTCGCTCCCCGGACGGTGCAGATTGCGCCCCGGTGCCGAGCGGTCGACTGCACTCTCGGTCAGCCATTCTGTCCCCACGCCCGACAGAGTTGTAATCATTCTTGCCGGAACGCGATCGACATGAAAGCGTGGACACATGGCTTTATCAGGGCGGTCGAGGCGCAGACCAACACGCTGCAGATCGAACAGGGTGGAGAAAGCATCGGCAAGCAGATACACGGTATCGGCAAGGGCGATGATGCTGGTGGAATCCGGAAAGGCCTGCAAAACCGAATCACGGCATTCTGCGGCCGTACCACTGATTCTCAGGGCGGGAGTGTGTACCTGCTGCAGCAGGGCATCGGTTGCCCGCTGCAGTGCTGTCGAAGGTTGAATCACCTGACGGCTAACGGCCAGGTTGATGTAATCTTCGTAGATGTACGTTAAAGCATTCCAGTCGTCACCTGAATGCATCGACGGTAACTGGACGATTTCTTGCGCACTGTTCATGTTTCAGCTCCAGACCGGAAAAGGGTCGGGCAACCGTTGCCAGGCTTCCTGCCCCTCAACCAACTCATCGTCAGTAAGAAGGCATTCATTGAGCTCGCTTCTGATAGCATCCTCATCCAGATTCTGGCCGATAAACACTAACTCCTGGCGCATATCACCGAAGGGCTCGACCCATTTTTCCTTTATATATGCGACGGATTCTTCGTCTTCAGGCCAGCGTTCTTCAGGAACCGCCTTCCAGAACATACCGGCAAAACCATGGTGAGCAATCCCGCCAGCCTGGCTCCACTGACCG
>NZ_DJIO01000115.1:60888-61114 GCF_002433655.1 Thalassolituus sp. UBA6592
CCAGCCTGGCTCCACTGACCGGCAAATTGCGGCCGGGTGGCGAGCCAGAAGTAACCTTTGGAGCGGATCAGTTTGCCTGATGGCCAATCCTGATGGAGAAATTCATAAAACTTTCCCGGATGAAATGGACGGTGTGCACGGTAGGCAAAACTGGTGATTCCGTATTCTTCTGTTTCCGGTGTATGTTCGCCACGCATTTCCTTCAGCCAGCCTGGGGCTGTTGCAG
>NZ_DJIO01000115.1:61420-61761 GCF_002433655.1 Thalassolituus sp. UBA6592
TCAGCCAGCCTGGGGCTGTTGCAGCCTGATCAAAGTCAAAACTTCCGGTCGCCAATACTTTTTTCAGAGAGACGTTACCTTTAATCATAGGGATTACTTCTGCCCGGGGGTTTAAGCTGTGGAGTATCTGTTTAACCCGCTCGAGCTGTTCCGGTGAAGCGAGATCGGTTTTGCTGATCAGCAGTTTGTCGCAGAATTCAATCTGATCGATCAGCAGGTCAGCTACACTGCGCTCATCGTCTTCGCCTAATGATTCACCGGCGTCCTGCAGTGATTGGGCCTCTTCAAAATCCTGCAGAAAATTCAATGCATCAACTACCGTAACCATTGTATCCAGACGG
>NZ_DJIO01000115.1:62104-62283 GCF_002433655.1 Thalassolituus sp. UBA6592
CAATGTCTGACAGGCTTACACCATTTTCGTCTGCAAAGGTAAAGGTTTCCGCCACAGGCAGCGGTTCGGCGATCCCTGTGCTTTCAATAACCAGATAATCAAACTTACCTGCAGCAGCCAGCCGACCGACTTCGATTAACAGGTCTTCGCGCAAGGTGCAGCAAATACAGCCATTGCTC
>NZ_DJIO01000174.1:0-20039 GCF_002433655.1 Thalassolituus sp. UBA6592
TACCGCGAAGGCTTTATGAAGAACCGCTACATTGGCCGTACCTTCATCATGCCTGGACAGCAACAGCGGAAGAAATCAGTTAAGCAGAAGCTGAACGCGCTGGATCTGGAATTCCGCGGCAAAAATGTATTGCTGGTCGATGACTCTATCGTCCGTGGTACTACTTGTGAGCAGATCATTGAAATGGCCCGCGAAGCCGGCGCCAATAAAGTGTATTTCGCTTCAGCCGCACCTGCCGTGCGCTACCCGAACGTGTATGGCATTGATATGCCGGCCAAAGAAGAATTTATTGCCCATAGCCGCACGACGGAAGAAGTCGCTGCAGCAATCGGCGCTGACTGGCTGGTTTATCAGGATATCGAAGATCTGATAGCTGCCTGTATCGAAGGCAGTAAGTCCAAAGTGCGTGAATTTGACTGCTCTGTTTTCAATGGTGAATACGTCACCGGTGACATTGATGATGCGTATTTTAACCGTCTGTATGAACTGAGAAATGATGCCTCCAAAGGCAAACGTGCAGCAGTGGAAAATGTCGCCATTGATCTGCACAACGAAGCCGAATCCTGATTCGGGGTGGATTGAAATTAGATGAAAGATTTTTCCGAATTTAACGACCGGTACCAGTCAGACCTGGAAGGTTGTTCGTTTGAAACGCTGGCTGTTCGCGGTGGTCAGGTACGTACGGGTGAATGCGAACACGGCGAGCCGATTTTTGCGACCAGCAGTTACGTATTTAATTCAGCTGCAGAAGCGGCAGCACGCTTTGCCGGCGAATCTGCCGGTAATGTTTATTCCCGTTATACCAACCCAACCGTGCGGACCTTTGAAGACCGTCTGGCTGCTTTGGAAGGCGGTGAAGCCTGTGCGGCAACGTCTTCCGGTATGGCAGCCATTTATGCAGTGGCGATCTCACAGCTGAAAGGTGGTGATCACCTGATCTGTTCTGCCAGTGTGTTTGGCAGCACCATTAAATTGTTTGAGGCCTATCTGCGTAAATTTGGCGTTGAAATTGACTACGCCGATCTGGTGGATCTGGATGACTGGCAGAGCAAGGTAAAAGCCAACACCAAAATGTTGTTCCTTGAATCGCCGTCTAATCCGCTGAATGAAGTAGCAGACATCCGTGCGCTGAGCGACATTGCCAAAAAAGCCGGTGCTCTGCTGGTTGTCGATAACTGCTTCTGTACACCTGCGATTCAGCAACCTTTATCTCTGGGTGCTGATCTGGTCGTTCACTCGGCGACCAAATACATTGATGGTCAGGGTCGTTGCATGGGTGGTGCAGTGGTCGGCAGTAAAGAAGAAGTCGACAAAGTCATTGGTGTGCTGCGCTCGGCCGGACCAACCATGAGCCCGTTCAATGCCTGGGTATTCCTGAAAGGTCTGGAAACGCTGAAGTTGCGTATGAAAGCACACAGTGAAAATGCTATGGCGCTGGCGCAGTGGCTGCATGATCATCCAAAAGTCAAAACCGTTAATTACTGTGGTCTGCCGGATCATGCCGGTCATAAACTGGCCAGTGAGCAGCAGTCCATGTATGGCGGTGTATTGTCGTTTGAAGTGGTTGGTGGTCAGGAAGAAGCATGGAAGGTAGTTGATGCTACACGCATGATTTCCATTACTGCGAACCTCGGTGATACCAAGACAACCATTACCCATCCGGGCACAACAACGCATGGAAGATTGTCCGAGGAAGAGCGCCAGAAGGCCGGTATTTCTCAGGCGCTGTTGCGTGTGGCCGTAGGTCTGGAAAGCATCGAAGATATTCAGCGTGATCTGGCCCGTGGTGTTGATGCGCTGTAACCGTCTGTTTTAATTCTGCTTATCAGTGCAGATACAAACGTTTAAATCCGCCGCAGCTATGGCTTCGGCGGGATTTTTTTATGCCTGGAGAATGCCTCGCTCAGTGAATACGGCCTTGGCCTGGAATATGCCGTTCAATGCTGCAGGAAACCCGGCATAAACAGCCATTTGCAGGATGGTTTCGGTGATTTCCTGTTGAGTGCAGCCTACGTTCAGGGCGCCGTGCAAATGCACCTTCAGTTGCGGCTGGCAGTGACCCATCGCTGTCAGTGCAGCGACGGTAATCAGTTCCCGCGTTTTAAGATCCAGGCCGGGTCTTGAATAGATATCACCTAACGGAAATTTAATAATGTAACGGGCGAGGTCCGGGCAAATATCCTTTAAGGCTTCAATAACCTGATGACCCTGAGCGTCATCTATTTCGTTCAGTTTAGCCAGACCGTTGTTAAAACGTTCACTCTTCATTATCTGCTCCTGTCCTTGACGGACTGTTTCCTGTCATTGCTCATCTCCCGATGTACTTAACCGGGATTATTGATTTGCTGTTGCTGGCAGGGTGTTTGTTAACTGGATTAAAGGAAAGCCAGAGCAGTCTGAGGGTTAGAGCTCACTCTAAGTCAAGCGCTGTTATATCTGTTCTTCGTACCAATGGATTTTTCCGGTCAGCGCTTTCAGGTTCTGCCGTTCTGCACGTATTCGTTGTTCCAGACGAACTCTGTGTTCTGTGAGAAGCGTCAGGCGTTGTGCCATGGTGGCATTACCTTCCTCTCTCAGGTGCGAATAATGCAGGATTTCCTTAATAGGCATACCTGTCTCTTTCAGGCGATTGATAAATTGTGCCCACTCGATATCGGCATCCCGGTAGTTACGATGACCCGCTTTGCTGCGCGCTATATTCGACAGAAGACCGATTTTCTCGTAGTAACGAAGTGTGTGGGCAGACAGCCCGGTACGGTGTGAAAACTCAGTAATATTCATCATCTTCTCCTTACAGTATGAATTGCTCTGACGGTTTGTCTGGGTGTCTGGCAGAGTGTCCGGAAGGTCCCTGATTTGTTTTAAAAATGTGATATCCGTGCAAAGTTATTTCTTCAGCCTTTGGCAGCCCGCGTTAAGTTGATTATCCTTAGCGAAACCCAGTCAGGAACCCGATATGTCACTGCCTATCGCATCGATTGTCAGTCAGCTTAATCAAGTTATTCTTGGTAAAGAAGTGCAAATAAAGCTGTCTTTAACCTGTTTGTTAGCCAAGGGGCACCTTCTTATTGAGGACTTGCCTGGAATGGGCAAAACAACGCTCTCACACGCACTGGCGGGAACCCTGGGCCTCAATTACAAACGCCTGCAGTTTACTTCCGATTTATTGCCGGCTGATATTCTCGGCGTCAGTATCTTTGAACGCGATCCGGAATCTGACCGGGGCACATTCCGTTTTCACCCAGGCCCTGTTTTCAGTCAGGTGTTACTGGCGGACGAAATTAACCGGGCAACGCCTAAAGCACAAAGTGCTCTGCTGGAAGCCATGGAAGAAGGACAGGTAACAGTTGAAGGCGAAACCCGGCCATTGCCCCAGCCATTTTTTGTTATCGCGACGCAAAATCCGGTCTCTCAGTCAGGTACTTTTCCGTTGCCTGAGTCGCAACTCGACCGTTTCCTGATGTGTATCTCTCTCGGTTATCCGGATGAGCGTGCGGAAAGGGCATTGCTTGAAGGCGAAGACCGTCGTGCACTGGCGAATAATATTACGCCGGTGATTAATGAAAAACTGTTAGCCCAGTTACAGGGATTGGTCGGTAAAATTAAAGCCTCATCCAGTGTGCTGGATTATCTGCAACGTATTATCGCCTTTACCCGTTACGAAGGTGGTTACCAGTATGGATTATCCCCACGTGGCGCTCAGGCGCTGTTGCGGGCGGCAAAAGCCTGGGCGCTGGTCGACGGAGAAGGTAAGCGTAATTATCTGTTGCCGGAAGACATTCAGGCGGTGTTGCCTTCTGTTATCGACCACCGTTTAGCAGACGCCGCTGACGGCGGTGGTCACAGCGTTTCTCAGTCAGTGTTGGCTTCGGTACCGGTCCTGCTCTGATGTTCACCCGCCTTCGCGAAAATCCGTGGCTGAGAAAACGTCTGGATCGCTGGCTGGATAAACGTATCCCGCCAGCAACCGACGTTACCCTTGGGCATAAATCGATTTTTATCATGCCAACAAAAGCGGGCTGGATGTATCTTGCTATGCTTGTGCTTTTGCTGATTACTGCTATCAATTATCAGAATAGTCTGGTTTATGCATTAACCTTTTGGCTGTTTGGTCTTGGGGTTGCTGCGATGTTGTTTACTTATCGAAATCTTGCAGGTCTGAGTCTTCAGGTTGGGCATGTAAATCCAGTATTTGCCGGTAGTGTCGCTACTCTTCCAGTTCGAGTGTCAGTTTCTGGACAACGCCTTCTTCAAGCAATTGGTATTGGGTATCCAGATAATAGCGAAATAATCATAGATGCCGTACCGCAGGAAGACAGAGTTTTTGATGTCAGTTTCAGGGCAATGCAACGTGGATGGCTGAATCCAGGCAGAATTCTTATTGAGAGCCGTTTTCCGCTTGGGCTTTTCCGTGCTTGGAGTTGGGTCCGTCTAGACTTTAAAAGCGTCGTCTATCCTGCACCTGAGATGACGGAATTTATTTTTGCCAGCGGTGAGGTCGGGGATCAGATTCCGGGAGTTCCCTCAAGAGAGGTTGGTCAGCAGGATTTTCAGGGACTTCGTCGCTACCAATCGGGTGATTCAATGAAAATTATTGCCTGGAAGCAGGTCGCGCAGGGGCGTGGTATGGTCAGTAAAGAGTTCGACCATGATGAAGGCGCCTTATGCTGGTTGGACTGGAGTAATCTTCATGGTACGGACATAGAGACCAGGTTATCTCGCCTTACTGCCTGGGTTTTGGAGGCGCATCAAAGACATTGGCGCTACGGGCTTCGAATTCCCGGCGCAGAGTGTTTACCTGATAGTTCAGATGGTCACCGGGATAACTGTCTTAAGAAACTTGCTCTCTATGATATTCCACTGGAAAGGGAGTTGTAATGAACGACGTTCAGATCCCCAGACAGGCTGTAATCTGGATTTTACTGGCTGAGTTTACTGCTGTTTTACCCCATGGAGTACATCTTCCCTTGTGGATGTGGGGGGGCGTTGCATTTGTATTTATTTGGCGCTGGCTGTGTCACCTGGGGCGTTTATCGTATCCGGGGAGGTTGGTTAAAGTATTTTTTATCGTCTGTTCAGTTGCCGCGTTGTATGCATATTTTGGCCGACAGTTTAATCTGGAAATTGCCAGTGCTTTTTTAATAGAAGCCAGTTTGCTGAAGCTGCTGGAGATGCGGTCCAGAAGAGACGCATACGTCGTAGTATTCCTTGGTTTCTTCGTTCTGTCGGTAGGTTTTCTTTTCGAGCAGGGAATCCGTGCAGCTATTGTCGGTATCTTTGCTTTATGGGCGCTTGTGAGTGCGCTTATATCGCTTCATTTCAATCCCAATACTTCGGATAGTCATTTTATTGAAACAAGCAGGGCTGGTCGGTTAGGGGCGATGGTATTGTTGTCGTCATTACCTGTAATGTTGGTTTTCTACATGTTCTTCCCTCGTATAGCGCCGCTTTGGACGTTTAATTTACATGCTAAAGCGCCATTGACGGGCTTGTCGGAAACAATGTCTCCAGGTGATATCTCACGTCTTGGGCAATCAGCAGAATTGGCATTCAGAGCGAGTTTTGACAATGCTGAACTTCCCTCACGAGGCGAACTTTACTGGCGCGCAATGAGTCTGGATACATACGATGGAAGGGTCTGGAGGCAAAACCCTTTGCGCCCAGATAAGTTGTGGGCAGGAAATCCAGCATTGGATAAGTATCGTGTTGGGAAGCCGGTTGGCTATGAAATCATTCAGGAGCCTACCCAGGAGCGTTGGTTGTTTTCGCTGAAAAATTCGGTCCCCGTTGAACGTGGGACCGGGCTGACGGTAGATGGTATGATCGAGTACAGAGAGGCAGTGTTCAATCGCAAACGCTACCGGCTGGAGTCTTATCCTGAAGATATTCTTGAAAAAGATGCCATCAGTTCGCGTGTATCCAGTCTGAATCTCAAGCTTCCTCTGGACAGCAATCCTCGTTCCCGCCAGTTAGCACAAGAAATTCGCTCGTCCAGTGCTTCGCCTGAGTTATTTATTCAATCAGTATTGCGCTATTTCACTACCGAACCGTTTTTTTACACACTGCGCCCACCCGTGTTGGGGGTAAACGATATCGATCAATTTCTCTTTGATAGTCGACGGGGGTTTTGTGAGCACTATGCCGGGGCTTTTGTTTTCATGGCGCGTGTTGCCGGTATTCCAGCGAGAGTTGTTACTGGGTATCAGGGCGGAGAGTGGAATGACGAAGATAAATTTCTGACGGTTCGCCAGTATGACGCTCACGCATGGGCAGAGGTTTGGATACAGGGACGTGGTTGGGTAAGGGTAGATCCAACTGCCGCCGTTGCCCCGCAACGAATCCAGTCGGGATTGGAAATAGCTGTTGAGGATGAGGGTAGTTTTCTTCAGGATTCGGGTTTTTCAGCGCAAAAATATAAAGGGATAAACTGGATCAACGCTTTGCGCATGGAAATGGATAGTCTTAATTATTATTGGCAACGTTGGGTCCTGTCTTATGATCAGGATACCCAGAAAAGTCTTCTGTCCCGCTGGTTTGGCTTTAATGATGTGAGTCGGATGTTGAAAATATTGGCCGGTACTTTAGTGGTTTTCTTCTTGCTCGCGGGTTTACTACTCTGGCTCAAAACCCGCTCTCCGCGACGTTCTCCTTTTATGCGCCAGTGGCTGGCGTTTACGGCTAAAGCGCAGGCTCAGGGGTTCAGTATGACGGGCGATGAAACACCGGCTATGTTGCTCGATAAAATAGCGGCCGGAAAACCTGCGTTAAAGGCCCGTCTTAAATGGTTGGCCAACGAGATGAATCTGGCGCTTTATCGTGATGATCAGGAACCGGATAAAAAGGTGATCCGTGAACTTGCAAAAGTACGTCGCCAGCTATGATTTCTGTTCTCTCCAGTGTTCTGGTTATTGGTCGGTTGTTGGCCACGGGCAGAAACAACCGCTGCCGGCGACGTTAACGAAAGGGCCGTAACCGTCGCTGGCAAGGGAGCGGACAATGTTTGGAAAGAAATCATCGTTGGCGACGGTGCAGAGTGCGCCAAAACCGTAAGCGCCAAAATAGCCAAGTTTCCCCTCAGCTGAATACAGTGCCAGCCCCGGGCTTGCCGGAATGTTTAAATCCTGTGGTGCGCGGATCACCTGCAATCGTTCACCGTTCAACTCTCTGAAGCGCTGTAACTGCTGATCGCTGACCGTTGGTGCGGCCATAACCACCACACGCAGCTGCTCGCTGGTAAAACTGTGCACTAATAAATCGAAGTGTCGCTGACTCACCTGATTGCACAGGCAGTCAGGGTTCCAGAAATGCAGCAGTGTGACACTTCCGTTCTCACCCGGCAGGTTCGGATACAGTGCTTCCAGCAATGGTGCTGCCTGGCTGGCTTGCCAGAATCTGGAGTCATCGTCAGCGGTCAGAAAAGGGCGGATATTTTGCTGCTGGAACCACCATAATCCGGCGAGCGTCGCTGCCAGCCAGATAAAAATCAGTGCGGAAAGCAGGAAGGTTTTACCGTTGCCGGTCATTTGGCTTGGGATCTGATGTGGTCTGGTCATCACTGGCTCCACTGAATTGCCCACATTATAACGGATGGGCGAATGGCTGCTATCGGCAACTGGCGGGGCTTTGTTTTACATCACTAAAGCAACGATAATAGCGGTGCCAGACCGTCGGGTGTGTTTCCTTTATGCGTTATGACGATGGTTAACAATCGCTTATAAATTATCCACGGAGGCAGTCCATTGCAGGACACCTTGTCCGCTCTGAGATTTCAGGGCCGCAGAGACAATTTTTACGCTCTGCTTGAATCTGCAAAAGTACCGGTTCTGGTTGAATTCGGTGCCACTTGGTGTGCCCCATGCAAAGCTCTGCAGCCGCTGCTGGATAACGCCCTGAGTGTTTACCCTGAGCGCGTTATGCTGATTACGGTGGACGCCGGTGCTGAGCCTGAACTGGCACAGGAGCAGGGTGTCAGTACTTTGCCGACCGTGCTTCTGTTTCGTGGTGGTAAGGTTGTCGACCGAATACACGGCGTTCTCTCGCAGCAACGGTTAGGGGACTTTCTGCGTCGTCACTCAACGGATCATGAATCCCCTTTACTGGTAAAAGCGTCTGATGCTTTGCAATCGGGGCAGAGTGCACTGGCACTGGAGCTCTGTCGCCAGGCTTATCAGACGTCGCCTGGCAGGGTTGAGGCTTTGCTTCTGCTTATCAGGGTATTGGCAGAGCGGGCAAAGGAAACCCGGGATGGGGCTTATATCTCAGAGGCCGAAGACGTTCTCAGCAGCAGTCCGGCGACGTTGCAGCGCCATCCCAAAGTTGCGCAGTGGCGCAGTCGTTTTTGGTTTCTGCGTGAATGTGCAGAGGAGGAATATCTGCCGTATCTCGAACTGATTACCCAAGGATCTTCACCTTACCTGCCGAACCGGCTGTTGCATGAGTTTATGGCAGCCACTGGGGAGCAACGCCAGGCTGCGCGCACACGGCTTGTGCAATTACTGGATACGATGGAAGACCGCCAGCTGGCCAGCCGCTATCGCCGGGCTTTGTTTTCCAATTGATTTATACCGTTATCTTTAAGTGTAATTAAATATAACGAAGATGGCGATACAAAAACGTAACTCTATAGTTATCCGGTAATTTTATTCAGGCGTTAGACTTGGTTATTCCCGGTTCTGCAACTTTCTCAGCAGAACCCATCACTGCCGCAGCGCTTATGTCTGATGCCAAACACCAATTGCCTGGTTCGCCATTTTCGTTTGCCGGTATTCAGCGCCGGCTGCGCAAGCTGATCAGCGACCCCGATAAATCCGACCAGGATATAGAGGATGTCGTCCGCCAGGATGCCTCCGTCTGGCGGATTCTGTTCGAAAACTCCAATGAAGGTGTTGTTATTCTCAATCGGGAAGGGCGGGTTATTGATGCTAATCCGGCGTTTGCCATCATGCTTGGTTACCCGCGCGAAGAGGTTTATCAGCTGCATGTGTGGGACTGGGAGGTCATCGCTGAACAGCAGGAAATTTTGCGTATGCTCGGCGATCTCAGACCCACTGGTGAAATTTTCGAAACCCGTCACCGGCGCAAGGACGGACGTGTTATCGATGTCGAGCTCAAAAATACATCGGTTTGGTACGACGGGGAAAAGCTGATTTTTTGCCTGTGCCGGGACATTACAGAGCGTAAAGAGACAGAGCGGCGGATGCAGCAATTGGTCAGTACGGATGCGCTGACTGGGCTGTTAAACCGGCGCGAATTCTCACGCCTTATGGAACATGAGCTCAGTGAAGGCGCACGTAACAATGCTGAGGTTTCGGTGTTGCTGCTCGATATTGACCATTTCAAATGCATCAATGACCGTTTTGGGCATCATGTTGGTGACGAAGTGCTGATCAAGGTGGCGAAAAGTCTGCGTATCACGGTACGGCGCAGTGACTGTATATCCCGCTGGGGTGGTGAAGAGTTTCTGATCCTGTTGCCATCCTGTGGTCTTGAAGACGCAGTGCAGATGGCTGAAAAACTGAGATTGAGCATCAGCCACATCCAATTGCCTGACGGCCATTCTGTGAGTGTGAGCGTAGGCGTGGCCGGATGGTTGGTGGGGGAAACCTCGATGGAATTCATCAAAAGGGCGGATGCCGCGATGTATCAGGCGAAGGCAAATGGCCGGGACCGGGTTTCGTGGACTTCAGTCTGACTTATACCGTTATCCATTTTAACCGATTAATACTCTCTGTTCTGTTACGCTGACTTCACTAATTCGCTGCATTTTGCATAATCGTGGAACATTCACCGTGGACAGAGATTATGCAAACACGTCGTCTTGGCCAGAACGGCCCGGAAGTTACTGAGCTGTGCCTGGGTACCATGACCTGGGGCCAACAGAACACCGAAGCCGAAGCTCACGATCAACTCGATTATGCCCTCGGTCGTGGCATCAATTTCATTGATACCGCCGAAATGTATCCGGTGCCGCCAAAGGCCGAAACTCAGGGGCTGACTGAGCAATACATTGGCAGCTGGATTAAAAAGCGTGGCGGGCGCGAAGATTTTATTCTTGCCACCAAAGTGGCCGGTCCTAACCGGGGTATGGAATACATCCGTCAGGGTCCGGATTTCACCTCAGCCCACATAGAGCAGGCAATAGACAGCAGCCTGCAGCGTCTGCAGACCGACTATGTCGATCTGTATCAACTGCACTGGCCTTCACGCCATACCAACTATTTCGGTCAGCTTGGCTACCGCCATGTTGATGACTCCGGTGTACCGTTTGAAGAAACCATTGGCACACTGGTGAAGTTGATGGAGCAGGGCAAGATCCGCCATTACGGCCTATCCAATGAGTCACCATGGGGCACCATGAAAATTCTGCAGGTGTGTGAAAAGAATGGCTGGCCGAAGCCGGTCAGTATTCAGAACCCTTACAATCTGCTGAACCGCAGCTACGAAGTCGGTATGTCCGAGGTATCACACCGCGAAGGTATCGGACTGTTGGCGTATTCGCCGATGGCGTTTGGCGTGCTGAGCGGGAAGTTCCTGAACGGCCAGAAGCCGGAAGGTGCCAGGGTGACGCTGTTTCCGCGCTTTACCCGCTATTCTCAGCCTCATGTCGATGAGGTTGTTGCCAAATATGTGCAGATTGCCGAACAGGCAGGGCTTACGCCGGCGGCGATGTCACTGATGTTTGTGACGCAACAGCCATTTGTTACGTCCAATATTATAGGTGCGACCAGTATCCAACAGCTGGAAGAAAACATTAATACTGCCGGACAGCGCCTGAATGCTGAGGTTCTGGAGGCACTGGATGCTGTGCATCTGGTTCACTCCAATCCCTGTCCCTGATCGGTGCTACCGCAGCCGGTTTACGCTAGTGTCCGCTCCCTCAGCTGGAGCGGACACTGCGGCCATTTCTGGACTTGGATTGGCGGGCAGGTATGATGACGCCATTAATCAGTTAATGGCGGAGCCTTATGAAAGCCCTGATGACCAAAGTATTCTGGCCCATCCTCAGTCTGTTTGAATCGAACTCCGATTCCTCAACGTACAAGCCTTCACACCGCACCATTCTTATGGTCGTTGGTATCCTGTTTGTATGTTTAAGTGTAATTTCTGGCTGGACTATGTCGGCAACCGGGGAGATCGCAGCGCTGTTGCCTATTGGTATCTTCTTTATGGTTGGTCTGGTGGCCCTGATCGTCGGCTGGTTGGGCACAGATGGTGCTGTGGCCAAAATCTGGGGTAATCGCTGATTATCCGTGCTTCAGCTGTGTGGCATTGTTTTCATTAACGGACATCAATGCCACCTGATTCTTTTGGCTTGTCTTTCGGCTTGTTTTTTAGGTTGTCTTTCAGCCAGCTGACGGCGGAGCGTCCGGCATGTCTGCCGGTTGCGAAACAGGCGGTTAATAAATAGCCGCCTGTTGGCGCATCCCAATCCAACATCTCTCCTGCAACAAAGACCCCGGGCAGCGCTTTCAGCATCAGTCCCGAATCCAGCTCAGAAAACTGAATGCCACCGGCACTACTGATGGCCTCATCTATCGGCCTGGTTGCCTGAACCAAAGGCATTGGCATGGCCTTTAATGCCGAGGCAACGGCGTTTGCGTCATCACGGTTCAGCGACGGGTAACACTCCTGCAGTAAGGCATTGGTGATTGTCGGCAGGCGGAATTTTTTGCGCAGAACATTGGCAAAGCTCATCCCTTTTCTTGGCTCGCGCAGCTTTTTCTCAACCTGCTGCAAATCCGTGTTGGGCAGCCAGTCGAGTATCAGCCGGGCATTCTGTGGATCGTGATTCAGGCAATCGCGCAGGGGATTGCTCAGGGCGTACACCAGACTGCCTTCCACGCCGTAGGCGGAGATAATAAATTCACCGGTGCGTTGCTCGCGGTTTCCATGGCTGTCGCTGACACTCAGGGCAACCTGTTTGAGTGGTGTGCCGGCGAATTTCTGCTGCATAAAGTCACTCCACTCCATCTCAAAGCCGCAGTTGCTGGCCTGCAATGGCGTGATCGCGATATCAGCGGCAGACAGGGGGGATACCCAGCTGCCATCGCTGCCCAGTTTGGGCCAGCTGGCACCGCCGAGGGCGAGCACAACGCAGTCGAAGTGACGCTTAACCTTGCCATCCGGCGTAGTAAATTCCCAGATCAGCTGCTCGTTTTCCCTGGCCCAGTCAGTCCAGCGGTGACGGGTGTGAATCACAATGCCCTGATCACGCAGGCGCTTCAGCCAGCTGCGCAGCAGCGGCGCCGCTTTCATGTCTTTGGGAAAAACACGGCCTGAGGTACCGACAAAGGTTTCAATGCCCAGTCCGTGAATCCAGGCGCGCAGATCGTCAGGTTTGAACGCGTCCAGTGCGGGGCGCAGATGACTTTCTGCGCTACGATAGCGTTTTACGAACTGCAGGTAGTCTTCTGAGTGGGTGATATTCATACCACCGATGCCAGCCAGCAGAAATTTACGCGCCACGCTTGGCATTGCATCGAACACCTCAACGTTTAACCCAGCCTGGGCGAATTGCTCCGCCGCCATCAGGCCGGCGGGGCCTGCACCAATGACCGCTATGCGTTTACCGCTGCCGGGTGGGGTGTAAGAATCTGTCATAGGTATTTGGACGCCTGTAGCTGCAGGGCGCGAACGCCGACTTTGTTCAGCCTGTAAGTCAGCAGCAGGGCTGCGGCGGTCAGACCGATCACCAGACCTGTCCAGAAGCCCTCGGCACCGGCCGGTGTTGGCTGTTTAAAGGCCAGCCAATAGCCAAGTCCCAGCCCCACCAGCCAATAGGTAATAAAGGTAATCAGCATGACGGCCAGTGTGTCGTGGTAGCCGCGCAGGGCACCTGCGGCGGCAACCTGAGTGGCATCCGACAGCTGAAAAACTGCGGCATACATCATCAGCAGTGTGGCGATGGTCACTACCGCAGGATCAGGCGTGTACAGTGCCGTCAGATAGCGCGAGAACAGCACCATAATGGTGGCGCTGAGTACGGCAAAAGCCAGTGTCAGGGCGATGCCAAGCCATGCCGTGGCGTAGGCAAGGTCAGGACGATCACTGCCTAACCAGTGGCTGACGCGTACGCTGAGTGCCATACCAATGCTGAGTGGCACCATAAAGGTTACTGATGTCAGATTCAGGGCAATCTGATGAGCAGCGACGGTGGCTGGGCCCAGATCGGTCAGAAACAGAGCGATAGCGGTAAAGAGTGTCACTTCAAAGAAAATGGCGATACCAATGGGAATGCCAATGCGCAGAATGCGGCGGATAAATCCGAAATCAGGTTTGTGCAGACGCTGCCAAAGATGAAAGTCTGCCGGCAAACGGCGTTTTGCGGTATTCATGGCCATGGCAACCGCCATACCAGCAAACACCAGGCTGGAGCCAATACCACAGCCGATGCCGCCGAGTGCCGGCAGACCAAACCAGCCGTATACAAACAGCGCGTTGAGCGGCACGTTCATAAGCAGGCCGGCGAGCATGATTCTTGTCACCTGCGAGGCGTCATCCTGAGCTTCGGCATAGTAACGGAAGGCAAGGAATATCCCGGCTGCCGGCATGCCAACGGCAATCGCCCGGGTATAGCCGGCGGCTATCTCTGCGGTTTTTTCATCTTCGACAATGCCTGGCAGCAGGGAGGACATAAACCATAGAGCCATTCCGGCGCAGACCCCGAGGGCAATGCCCGTCCACAGGGCAGCGGCCATAAGCTGGGGCAGTTCCTGCTGCTGGCGTGCGGCTTTGATCTTAGCGGTCATCGGCGCAAGTGCGACTAACACGCCGGCGACAAACAGCCAGACCGGCATCCACAGGCTGGTACCAATGGCTACGGCGGCCAGATCGCGGGTGCTGACATAGCCGGACATCAGAGTGTCGATGGTGCTCATGCCTACCTGGGCCAGTTGGGTTGCCAGAATAGGGGCAATCAGCTTCAGCAGTGCGCGCGCTTCTTGAGCTTTGAAGTTCATCAGAGTAGTGTCCGTGCCTGGTCTGAATCAGAGCAGGTACGCCGCAGATGCGCGGCAGGCCGTGGGTTTAAAAAACAGCGGATTGTGCCTGTTAGCTGACCATCAGGCCAGCTTTTATTTGAGTATTACCGACCTTTGACTATGACCGCCGAACTTCGTACTGACGACCTTATTCACTTATTTAACCGCCTGTTTCTGCCAAGCGAAAATACCTGCCTGGTCGCGGGTGATGACGAGCCTATCTATCTTCCGGCGGATAACGAACATCCGCATCATCGCCTTATCTTTGCCCATGGCTTTTATGAATCGGCGCTGCACGAGATCAGTCACTGGTGCATTGCCGGTAAAGAGCGCCGGCAGCTGACCGATTTTGGTTACTGGTATGAGCCTGACGGACGCAGTGCGGATCAGCAGCGGGCGTTTGAACAGGTCGAAGTTAAGCCGCAGGCGGTTGAGTGGCTGTTGTCGGTGGCCTGCGGGCGCCGGTTTTACGTCAGCACGGATAATCTCAACGGCGAACCTGAGGCAGTCGCTGCTGGTTTGCAGCGCTTCCGCCTTAATGTGGCGGAACAGGCGGAGGTTTATCTGCGTGATGGGCTGCCACAGCGGGCAGAAGTATTAAAAAATGCCCTGTTGGATTATTATCACCGACATAAAGAATTTAACGCGTATGAGTTCGCGTCTGAAAAGATCTAAACGGAGTCTCGTTTGTTTAAGAAGTTCATAAAGGCGGTTGGCGGGAAAGGGTCCCAGCCAGCGCCGGCAGGTGGCCAATCGAAAGGCGATAAGGCCAGTCATAGCGGCAAGCCAGCAAGAAGCCATGAAAATTCTGCCAGTACCGCCCCGAATACCCATAAAAAATCACGTGCATCCCACGAAAAATCGGATCGTTCCCGCTCCCGTAAGAAGTCAGCTGCAGCACCGGTTGCTGAGGAAAGTTGGTCTCTGAGTGACTTTAAAGTGCCGGAAGAAGCGGGCAAAACCCGTTTTCATGACCTTGGCCTGCCGGATTCCGTGATGCGCGGCATTCATAAGCTGGGCTTCACTTACTGTACGCCGATTCAGGCTGAGTCATTACCTGCTGCTTTGCGCGGCCGTGACACCATTGGTCAGGCGCAGACCGGTACGGGTAAATCCGCGGCATTTCTGCTGACCATCCTCAATCGTCTGCTGACGGATGTTCCGGAAGAACGTTTCGCTTCAGAGCCGCGCGCCCTGGTCGTGGCACCGACCCGCGAGCTGGCACTGCAGATTGGTAAGGACGCAGAAGGGTTGGCACGATATACCGGCCTGAACATCGTCACCATCGTTGGCGGTATGGATTATGAGAAGCAGAAGAAACAGCTGCGCAATCATGTGGTTGATGTTCTGGTGGCAACACCGGGTCGTCTGATCGACTTTATACGCAGTGAAGACGTGTTTCTGGATCAGGTCGACGTGCTGGTTCTGGACGAAGCAGACCGTATGCTGGACATGGGTTTTATTCCTGACGTGCGTCGTATCGTGCGCGCTACGCCACCTAAAGGTGATCGCCAGACACTGCTGTTCTCGGCAACCTTCAACTATGACGTTCGTATTCTGATTGATCAGTGGACGGATGATCCGTTGCAGGTGGTGATTGAACCGGAACAGGTTGCCACCGACCGTGTAGAGCAGCGCTGCTACCTGATTGCCGACAGTGATAAATACGATCTGCTGAAGAAAGTACTCGATGATGAACAGCCAGAACGCTGTATCGTTTTCGCCAACCGTCGCGATCTGACCCGTAACCTGTGCGATAAGCTTAATAAACAGGGCCATAAAGCGGTGCTGTTGTCCGGTGAGGTCAGCCAGGATAAGCGTATCAAAACGCTGGAAAAATTCCGTGAAGGTAAAGTGAATGTGATGGTCGCCACCGACGTTGCCGGTCGTGGTATTCACGTTGATGGCGTGAGCCATGTGATTAACTACACCTTGCCGGAAGACCCGGAAGATTACGTACACCGCATTGGCCGTACCGGACGTGCCGGAGCAAAAGGCGTTTCTATCAGCTTCATTTCTGAGGATGACGCCTTCGTATTGCCAGACCTGGAAAAATATCTGGGTATGAAGCTGCCACTGACTCAGCCCTGAGTCAGTCGTTTTGGAAAGCCTATGAACTGCAACCGCTGCAAATTGCTGCTGCTTTTCACAGGCTTCCGGGGTTTTTTTCGATTGCTATTTCAATTGCTGTTGCCTCTTCTGCTGCTGGTCCGGTCGGTAGTGGGTGTTCAGGCTGACGATTCCTTTCCTCAACAAACCCCTGCTAATCCTCTGCAAACAGCCTCTGCTGACGAGGTCACAGCACAATGGGCCGAACAGTATCTGCAGCGTACGCAGTCAATATTGCTTGATGGCAGTGACAGCGACCATGTGATGTCACTCTACTATTTCGGCAAGGCTTCTGGTCAGGCAGCAGAGCGTTATACCCTGATTGGTCTTGAACGTGTGCGCGGTGCCGAGTACCACCAATTTTTTACTTTGCTGGTATTCCGCGATCAAACATTGCTGGGTTATTACCGGAATGTGCCGTCGTTTCCGTCTGCAGTAAATGAGGATGGGAGGGTCAGGTTTCCGCGTGGGGTTAATGCTGTCTTGCAGGCAACGCTGAACGCCTGGAATATCACTCAGATTCACATAGGGCAGGAAGCCTTGTGTCAGACTGTTGGCCAGGCGTCAGATGGCGCAGAGCCGCAGCGGACCTGTGTCAGCTGGACGCCAGCCAGTTCTTAACAATCGCGTTGATTAACCATTCCGGGTCGTCCAGCGGCAGGTCATGGCCTGTGCTGTTGTGGCGTTCAATCGGTACCTGCCAGCGTTGTGCAATTTTTTCTGTGCAGCGTGGGGAGACCAGTCTGTCCTGCATGCTGACGTAACACCATGCTGGCGTCACCGGTGGCTGCAGTGGCCCGCGATAGCCGGATGCTGACAGAATCTGTATCAGCATATTGCGCAGGCTGAGTGGGTGGGTATCGGAATATTGCTGCCACACCGGCGCCAGTTGCGAGCTGTCCTTGCGGTTGCTGGTCCAGTAAAGGATGGGTTTCTCCAGACCTCTGCCAGACGCCAGATTGGCCACCAGACTGGCAAAGGCCGGTAAACGCATGCGTTGCCAGGGCAGGGAAAGGTTGCTGAAACTGGTGTTGATCAGATGCAGGGCTTTGACTTCCTGCGGATAAACCCGCGCCCATTCGCTGGCAATCATGGCGCCCATGGAAATGGCGCCGATGGTGACAGGTTTTCCCTGAGTTGCAGGCAGTACCTGTTGGCGGATATCTTCCATCATTGCCCGGATACCGCGGGGCGTCAGTTCCTGCCAGCGTTCGCCATTACCGGCAAGTTCCGGTGTCAGCAGCTCAATCGCTGGCTGATGGCGCTGCAGTGCATGCTCCAGCTGCCCGGGAAACTCCCCCCAGTGAAAGCGGCTGCGGATCAGTCCCCGGATCAGTATCCATTGTTCAGGGTTGCCAGGCATCATGAGCATCTACCGGTTATGGCAGTGAATCACCACAGGTTGAAGTAACGGTGCACGGCAAACTGAATAATGGTGCCGGCGTCATAGTTACCTTTCAGATTGGTCTTGTTCAGCGTCATGCGGAAGTCCCAGGGGCCGTAACTGTGGTTGGCGCCGATGCGGAACTGCCAGTAATCATCACGCTTGGTATCTTCAAAGAAATTGTAGTCTTCATCATCTACTTCCAGCCAGCGGTGCTGGGCGGTGTAAAAGTCAAAAGACAGGCTGTTTAACTGCCAGGTGTAGCCCAGTTCCAGCGTACGGAAACCAAACTGGCTGCCAATATAGTTGCCGGTTTCCCGCCAGCCGATGGTTACCGCATCGTTAATCAGCAGGCGCAGGCCACCCTCGGTGTAAGACTCGCCGTCAATGTCAGCGTCGCCCTGATACAGATAGCGGGTAGCAAACAGATCAAAGGCCAGGTAGTCGCCCATTGGCTGATAGAAGCCTGCAAAAAGGCTGTGTTCATAGGTGACGTGATCGTCATCGCGTTCCATGCCGGACGATGCAATACCGCCATACAGGCCGGTGTCGTCGGTCAGGGTCAGGCCTGCCTGTAAAGCAGGGTTACCTGCGGTCTGGCTGATGCCGTCACGGATGTATTCGGAAGTGACCCCAATATTGGCGTTCAGATCGGCGTGGGCATTCAGAGCTGCGCACAGTGCAGCGAAGGAGGTCAGGCGCGACAGCGCACGAAGGGATAACACCATGATATCTACTTGCTTTCCGTTGTAACTGTTCGGTTTCGGGGCGCTATCATACGATGTTTCGGCCCGGCTGTGGTGGCTTTGGCTGTTACAGGCGAAAAAAGTTTTATTTTTCTGCCTGATACCAGCGATCCAATGCAGCCTGTTCCCGGTGAAACTTGTCGCTGACCGTGGTTGGCGCCCAGGCAGGCATGCTGCGGACTGCCGACATCAGAAACTCAATCAGGGTGAAATGGCGGCGCAGTATGCGCCGGTGGCGGTGCGGCAGAATTGGGTTAAACAGGCTGTGATAGCGCAGCAGATGGCGTGGATTTTTCTTTACCCACAACCAGGAACCCATCTCCAGCGTCAGCGGCAGATACAGCCCGTCCGGCTGATGATGCATGTAATCGTCGTAGATGTAGTCCCACAGGTCGCCATGGGTGGTGTAACTGTGCGCCTGAGGCTCAAACAGATAAACATCATGGGATGGGTAGGTGGTTTCAAACAGTTCGGTCAGCGCATGTGCTTCGGCGATGGCCGGCCATGGCTTGACGCTTTTGGCATAGGGAAACCAGATGCGGTCTTTGTAGCCAAAACCTGAGTGGCAATCGAGGCTGATGCAATGTTGCTGGCCGGAAAGTGCGGCCAGCATGGTATCGACCAGGGCCTGGCTCTCTGGCTCCATAGGATCGTGCCGGCGCCCGCGGAACCAGGGTAAATGGCGGCTGATGCGCTGGCCTGCCACCAGCAGCGGAGGACGGCCTTCCGCATCCACAGGCGCATTGCGCATCAGATCGACACCGTTAGGGTTGGCGCGGCTGTTGCGCCACATGCCACCGGGGTTGACGATGGGGACGATCAGCAGGCGGATTTCCTTCAGCATTTCTGTGGCAACCGGATCCCATTCCAGGCGTTTCAGCAGCGTGCTGAGAAATGACAGTATGACCTGAGTACCGATGCGTTCGATACCGTGAACACCGCCGATCAGGGCCAGTGTTGGTACCTGTGGTGCGTTGGAGCCCATTTCCAGAACGTAAAACGGCAACTGAATATTGTTCTGCTCAATGTGCAGCGGAACAGAGACGCGCAGGTGCTTTTGCCCCAGTTCCAGCAGGTTTTCCAGCTCAATCAGTTCCGGCAGGGCTTTTTTAATTGGGTATGTCCGTTGAATCAAAGGGATCAGGTCCTTATTCTGCTCAGCCCAGTTAACACGATCTGAGTAACAGTTTAATGAAATCTTCGCTCCCATTGCCGGATGATATGCCGACCCGCTACCGCAGCTGGCATTGGGTAAAAACGCTCTGGCCTTATCTGATGGAATACCGTGGCCGGGTTCTGCTGGCATTACTCTGTCTGGTTGCAGCAAAAGTCGCCAGTGTGTCGATGCCGTTTCTGCTCAAATATCAGGTCGATCATCTGAGTATGGACGACAATTCTGCCATTGGCTCTGCCACCGCAGGGCACGCCGATGACTGGTGGCTGTGGTTTCCGCTTGGGCTGTTGCTGGCCTATGGCACGGTGCGCTTTATTAACGTACTGGCCGGCGAGTTAAGGGATCTGTTTTTTGGCCGGGTTACCGAGCGGGCGATGCGGCGCATGTCTCTGCGGGTGTTTGAGCATCTGCATGCGCTCAGTCTGGCCTTTCATCTGGACCGCCAGACCGGGGCGTTGCAGCGCGACATTGAACGCGGCACTCAGGGCATCAGTTTTCTGATGCGTTTCCTGATATTTAATATTATCCCGACCTTTCTTGAGCTGTTTTTTGTGATCGGCCTTCTGCTGGTTAATTACCCACCGGTGTTCGCCATTATCACGGCCGTGGCTGTGGTTGCGTATGTGGCATGGTCGGTGCGCCTGACC
>NZ_DJIO01000129.1:0-16693 GCF_002433655.1 Thalassolituus sp. UBA6592
GAGCCAGAAAGCGCGAAGCGGGCCTGTTTTTGCTCCTGCAAAACATGCATTTCCGCCATCCATGGCGGTCAGGAGTTTAACCCGTCCAGCGAGAGGGGCGGTCCGACGTTTCGGAAGGCCCCTCTATGAGGACAAGGGGCCTGACATTTTTCAAAAAGGCTTGAATAGAAATTTGTGTGACAGCAGTGCGGACATCCGGGGTTTTTATTGCCTGGCTTTTTATTTCAGCCTTTTAGTTTCCAACTTTTTTTCTGACCTTCAGTTCCAGTACCGGAGCTTTTTCAGGCTGCAGATTTTTTGCTGGCAGGAAGTCCGTCACGGGCCTGTCAGAAAATCCTCCAGCGGCCGTCAGAATTTTACCGCCTGCCACTGCTGACCCGCTACAAACGTGTGGCGAATGGCTCGGTCATCGCCGAGAATCATCAGCGCAAACAGGGTTTCATCAATGGTCTTGCACAGCGCCTGACGGCGTTGCATCAGAGGCGTGGATGCCAGATCACAAACGATAAAGTCCGCTTCTTTACCGGCGGTAAAGTTACCGATTTTACTTTCCAGGTTCAGAGCTTTGGCATTGCCCAGTGTTGCCATATAAAACGCCCGCTGCGGCGATAAATTGGTGCCGTTCAGCTGGCAGACTTTATAAGCCTCATGCAGTGTCTGCAACATAGAGAAACTGGTGCCCGCACCGACGTCGGTAGCAATGCCGGTGGCGATATCATAGCCCGGTTTATCCAGTTGATAGAGACCACTGCCAAGAAACAGGTTGGAGGTCGGGCAGAAAGCAATCCGGCTGCAGGTATCCTGTAAACGTTGTAATTCCCGTTCACTCAGATGAATACCGTGGCCAAAAATACTGCGCGGCCCCAACAGGCCGTGCTGATCAAATACATCGACATAATCGAGACTGTCCGGAAACAGCGACTTAACCAACGCCAGCTCGGATGTATTTTCTGCCAGATGGGTCTGCATATAGAGATCCGGATAGTCGTTCATCAGACTGCGGATATCATCCATCTGCTGCGCCGTAGACGTGACCACGAAGCGCAGCGTCGCAGCGTACAGCTGACGGCCATTATTGTGCCAGTAAGAAATCAGGTCGTGGGTATCGCGCAGCGACTGCTCTGTTGTTTCAGTCAGGCTGTCTGGCGTATTACGGTCCATCATGGATTTACCCATGATCATGCGGGTGTTATGGCGGTAACTGACTTTAAAGAACGCATCCGCTGCACTGGCATGCACACTGCCATACACAGCCGCGGTGGTGGTGCCGTTTTTTAATAATTCCTGCAGAAAAAATTCTGCGGTGGATTCCGCCATATCATGATCGGAAAAACCAGCCTCGGTCGGAAACGTGTAGTTATCCAGCCATTCCAGTAACTGCTCACCATAAGACGCAATCACATCCACCTGAGGAAAATGAATATGGGTATCAATCAGCCCGGGCATGATCAGAGCATTGGCATACTCACAGACTTCGGCCTGAGGATAGAACGGCAGCAGTTCTGCCGCATCGCCACAGGCAACAACGGTGCCCTGTTGGTTATCAACCAACAGGGCACCGGCAGGAAAATACTGCATATTATCTTCGCTGGTAAAATGCAGCAGCTGTCCACAGTGGGCTGTCAGCCCACTGTGCGTCGTGTCATTTTTCATACCCATATCAGTTTTCTGTTTTCATCGCACTCTCGTGCCAGCTGCGCAGAGCGAGATCAGACAACCAGACCATCAGGGCAAATAACAGAATACCAGTAGTGGTAATCAGGAATAAGGCTGCAAACATTTTCGGAATCTGCAGGTTAAAACTGGATTGCAGAATCATGTATGCCAGACCCGCTTTGGCACCACCGGTACCGGCGACGAATTCAGCGACTACGGCGCCGATCAATGCCAGACCAGAACTGATGCGCAGGCCACCAAAGAAGTACGGCAGCGCACCCGGAATACGTAATTTAACCAGTTCCTGCCAGCGGCTGGCACGATACATACGGAACATATTCAGCAGGTTAGGATCGACACTGCGCAGTCCCAGTGTGGTATTCGAAATCACCGGAAAGATCGCCATAATCACGGCACATACGATCAGCGCCCAGGTTGTGTCGTTGATCCAGATAATGATCAGTGGCGCGATGGCCACAATCGGCGTGACCTGCATCAGAATGGCGTAAGGAAACAGACTGATCTCAATCCAGCGGCTCTGAATAAACAGCAGTGAACAGGCCACCCCCAGCACCACGGAAATAAAGAACGCCAGGAAGGTGACTTTCAGCGTGACCAGCAGCGCTCTGAACAGGCTTTCCCAGTTGTCCGCCAGCGCCTGAAAAATTGCCAGCGGCCCAGGCAGAATATAAGGAGCGACATCCAGGGCGCGTACCACGATTTCCCATAACGCCATAAACAGGATGCCGACAAACACAGGCGCAGCATACTGTACGAATTTTTCATTTTTAATTAATGGTGCGCTCATTTTCCAGCCCCCTGTACCTGATCCTGTCCAAGCGTGCTGGCTTTTTCCAGCGACTCAGACACCCTGCGGCAATATTCGGCAAAAATTTGTGATACACGGAAATCCGGGCCACGCGGGAAAGGCTCATCAATAGTAATTTCTTCAACAATACGGCCAGGACGGGCAGCCATAACCACAACGCGGCTGGACAGATACACAGCCTCATAAACACTGTGTGTCACGAACACAATGGTCCAGCCATTGGCCTGCCAGAGGTCGAGAATATCGTCGTTGAGTTTGTTACGTGTCATTTCGTCCAGTGCACCGAACGGCTCATCCATTAATAACAGATTCGGTTCAGTCACCAGTGCCCGGGCGATGGAGGCACGCATCTGCATACCGCCGGACAGTTCACGCGGATAGGAGTTGCCGAAATTACTCAGGCCAACCATGTCCAGCGCTTTATCAATTTTCTTTTCACATTCCGCACCACTGACCTTTTCCAGATCGAGCGGCAGACGAACATTGCCGCGGACTTTAGCCCATGGCATCAGTGTGGCGTTCTGAAATACAAAGGCAACTTTACGGCCTTTGTCACCCACCACATCATAATCCTGCTCCCACCACTTTACTGAACCCGTGGTGACATCTCCCAGCCCGGCCATAATGCGCAGCAAGGTACTTTTACCGCAACCGGATGGGCCTAACAGACTGACAAACTCTCCCTGTTTAATGTCCAGATCAGCACCTTTTAACGCGATGGTGCCATTGGCATAAATCTTATCAACGCCGCGCGCCTGAATAACAGGGCGGCGGTTGGCGGCAGCTGTGCTTTTCTGCACGGCAGTGCCTTCCACAGTGTCTGGAACAGATCCCGGGACAGTCATAACAATCTCCTGCGCTGGTACAGTCACTCGGGTGCTGCACCTTATTCTGTTTAATGCGTATGTAGGTTTACGTTGGGGTATAGCGGTTGGTCTGGCGCGGGCATGACGGTCACATGCCCGCGCAGGCAAAGCCAGGCTTATGGCAGTACTGGTTCAGCCGGCAGATAGTCCAGGGTATAGACATCTTTTACGTTGATATCTTTGGTCAGCAGACCTTCGTCTTTCATCAGGGTATACAGCTGATTCCAGCGTTCATCGGTCATAACACCAATGCCTTTTTCCGCAGCATCACCACCGGTTACCAGACCGTACTCTTTCAGAGTCGCGATACTGAACGCCAGTTGTTCGTCGGTCATTTCCGGGTTGTCTTCTTTAATCAGCTTGTTGCCTGGTGCAGGATCTTTGAAGTAGCTGGCCCAGCCTTCCATCGTTGCCTGTACGAATTTTTTCACCAGCTCAGGATCTTTCTTCAGCATTTTCTGAGTGGTTTCGATGGTTTCCGCATACGGAGGGTAACCATAGTCAGCCATCAGGAATACAGATGGTTTAACACCACCCTGTTCAATCGCATATGGTTCAGAAGTTACATAACCCTGTTGCACGATGCCTTTGTCTGCCAGGAATGGAGCAACAGAGAAAGTGTATGGACGAATCATATCGTCAGTAAAACCGTACTTAGCTTTCAGCCATGGGTAAAAGCTGGTGTGTGCAGAGGTAGCGATGTAGGTTGGCATTTTTTTATCCGCAATTTCCTGCAGGGATTCAATGCCAGGATGCGCAATAATGGACTGTGGATCTTTCTGGAAGACACCGGCAACGGTCACTACCGGCAGACCTTCAGATACCGCATTAATACTGGCCATCGGATAACCCATCAGCATATCAACACGACCTGCAACCAACAGCTGCATGCCGTTAACCTGTGGACCACCCATTTTAATTTCAACATCGAGACCGTATTTTTCATAAATACCGGTCGCTTTTGCCTGATAGAAACCGCCGTGCTCAGCCTGAGCGTACCAGTTCGTACCAAAGGTGACCTTCTCGAGGTCTTTTGCCAGTGCGGAGGTGGTAAAAGATACCATACCAACCACAGCAGCAGCGCCGATCATCAACTTCTTAAGTTTCATAGTCCTGCTCCAAGTATGAGTAAATAGTGCGGATTTAAATCCATCTCAGTGGTTAATTACCGAGCCTCTTCAACCTGACAGAGGTTAAGTAAAAAATTGTTAAACCTTTTTACTGCCGCCAGATGCTGATCAGCTTTTTGCTGATGCAGCAGCGACATCGACAGACGCCGGTTCTGCTTCAATTTGTGCAGAAATACGTGCAACCCGTGCACCAAGCGTTGTACCAATTGCCAGTTCATTTTCATCAACAGCTAACGTGCCATCAAAACCCGTAACCACTGAAGCGCCATAAGGCGCACCACCTTTACGTGTTTTAATTAATGCCGGTTCACTGTGCGGAACACCCAGTACAATCATGCCGTGCTGCATAAAAGGCATCATCAGTGACATCAGGGTTAATTCATTGCCTGAATGCATACCACCACTGGAGGTAAACACAGCACCAACCTTGCCAATCAATGCGCCTGCACGCCACAGGGGTGCAACTTCGTCGATAAAAGCACGCAATGGTGTACTCATCAGCCCATAGCGGGTAGGAGAACCCCAGATAATGCCATCCGCCCACACCAGATCATCTGCCGTAGCGCGGGGAAGGTTTTTATATTCTTCCTGCGCCCGGATAAAATCGGCACGGGCTGTATCAACACTGAATTCCGGTTCATCAATATCGACCCGCAGCAGGCGCACTTCTGCACCTTCATCTGCAGCACCCTGAGCAATGGCTTTTGCCAATGCCAGAGTTGAGCCGTAACGTGAATCCACAATCACAGATACATTGGATTTTTTTGCAACCGTCATACTTTTTCCCAAAATCGAAATCAGCGGATTTTTATCTCCGCCGGACTAAATAATCACCTGCCAGACTGTTGTTGCTGCCTGACAGATTTCCGATCTGAGGGTAAGAATCCATTCTCCGGCCACTTTCATGGCCACTCTCCGCTCAGAGTGCAGATCACTGCACCAGCTGTTAAACCGGCAACAGTTCCTGCTTATTTCTTCTCTGCAAAGTTTGCGTTGATACGCTGCAGCAGATAATCACGCGCTGTAATTGGCTCGTATTTTTTCTCTGGCCCCTGAATAACCTGATCTTTGTTTGCCTGACAGAAGAAGGCCATGCTGTAACGTGGACCTTTTGACTCTTCTGGTTTTGGCATACGTACGCGGTGCAGCGTGGACAGCAGTTTGTCGTCGCTCCAGCGCATCAGCATGTCGCCGATGTTGCAGGTAATAACGCCATTTTTAGGGATAACACTGGTCCATTCCTGAGAGCCGTCTTTGGCTTCTTTACCCGGACAAACCTGCAGACCACCCTGACCTTCCTTCTGGAAAACCATGGTCAGACAGTCGAAGTCTGTGTGTGCACCGGCACGCCACAAACCAGGTTCTGCTGTGGCACCGTCCGCCAGTGGCAGGTAATGCAGCAGGCGCAGTGTGCTCTGATACTCTTCAGAAGAACGATTGTGTGCTTTGGTGAAGAAGTCGCTCTCAAAGCCCAGCTTCTCTGCGAAGCAGGACAGAATACTCATGCCCAGAGACCAGGCACGGTGTTCAAAATCGAGAATAATGCGCTGAAATTCAGGTACCATGGTCTGGTTTGGCCACAGGTTATCCATGTGTGGCAGAGTCACCTGATAAGATTCTTTCTGGTCTGGCGTGCCGGTAGAAGGACGCACCTGAGCCATAAATTCCCAGCCTGCATTCAGGCCTTCTTTTAACGGGTAATTTTCTTTGCTGGCTTTTTCCAGCGCGAAGAAACGCTCAGAAGCATCAAATGCAGTGAGAATTTCATCGGTGGCAATGCCATGGTTTACCAGCTGAAAGAAGCCGATTTCAGTGGCTGCGAACCACAGCTGGTCTTTAATTTCTTCGCGGCGTGTAGCGAAATCGCTGAGATCAATCACCGGTACTTCACGCAGATTATTTTCTCCGCCTTCACCACCGATGGTGCTTTCGAAATTCAGTTCATCTAAGCCGTATGCTTTAGTCATTGGGATTCTCCAAGCCAATATATGTGATTGTCTTTGGAGCAATGCCGGACGGAAAAACCGTCTGCCGCTTATACTCCCCTATGACGGAAGCTGTGGCCGGAGGATAACAGGACAGCAGAAACAGCTGATGCCACCATCTCACGGACTGCACAACCTCTGCTGCTGAAAAAGTGTGCGTACCCGCACCCTGCAGCAGATGACCGTCAGCTCCGTGAGCAATGACCCAAATCCGCGTTCGTCGGCTGATTCCTGACTGGGAATCTGAAATTGCCTGCGGATCCTGACTGCTTCTACTCAGGAGGTAATTTAAAAAAATTACATAAGAGATATAGCAACCGCTGTGCCAGCCCCGATATTTTTTTATCGAAGCCCGCAGCCATGGCGCTGGCGCTGGATTGTTGCAAAAAAGCCGGGAAATAATCCCGACTGTTCCGATCCGGTTTTTGCATCAAAATAGTTCACGACTGCAAACTGAGGCACAAAACCTGACCACTCAGACAGGAATGAACAAATATCGCGCAACAACAACCTACGCGGAACTACCGCAAAACAGGTGTAATTCTGCCTGACACAAAACCATCAGAACCTGAGTAAATCCCGCTAATGACGGGCCCTCAGAGAATCAGCGCAGCATCCGGCCAGCGTCTTTATGTAAAGGTCTCTGGTAATTCTGAGTGTTGGACAGTATTTTGCTTTTGCTTAACTGATGTAGACCAGCCGCTCTGCACTATCGGAGTTGGCTCAGCGCAGAACGACCGGCGGCTGATGCAGATCGCCGGCACACGATTAACAGCAACACTAACACCATCAGTAAAAACAGTAAGAGTAGAAGCGGTCAGGAAATCTCAGCATTTCCGGGACATTGCTCTTGGGCAGAATTCTGCCCGGACCAATGTGGAGCATCTGCCATCACTGTCTGGCTGTGATGCTCCGTGATATTCAGGAGCATGTATGCATTATCTTATTCAGGGCGCCAAAGCCGTATTTACCGAATCCTCTGTGCTTGACGGCGGAGCTGACGTCACCGACATCCGTATCCGCGATGGAGTGATTACTGAACTGGGCGCAGGTCTGATCCCGGCAGCCGATGAAACCACAATCGACGCCAAAGGCTGCGTCGCTTATCCCGGCATGGTGAATACTCACCACCATTTATTTCAGTCTGTATTAAAAGGTATTCCGGAAGGTCTGAACCATGGTCTGGACGACTGGCTGGCTTCGGTACCTTTCCGCTTCTGGCCAAGCATTACGCCGGAGCTGATGTACCACACAGCCAAACTCGGCCTGTATGAGCTGCTGCGCTCCGGCGCCACCACCTGCGCTGATCACCATTACCTCTACCACGCTGAGTCCACCACCGAAGTCGAAGATGCGGTATGGCAGGCAGCAGATGAACTGGGTATACGTCTGGTTCTGTGTCGCGGCAGCACCACCACCAAGGGTTCCCACCGTGGCATGAAAGCCAGCACGATTCAGCCGGAAACTCTTGGTCAGATTATTGAACGTATGGACGAAAGCCGTGTGCGCTACCACCAGACAGGTGATATGGCCATGCGCAAATTGGTGGTGGCACCCACCAGCTTTATTCACTCATCCACCGAAAATGATCTCAAAGCCTGTGCACAATACGCCCGTCAGCACGGCCTGAAACTGCACTCGCATTTGCTTGAAGTAGAATTCGACGAAATTGCCTCACAGAAAAACTTTGGCATGCGCGCCATCGATTACGCTGAAAAGTGCAACTGGCTGGGTGACGACGTATGGTTTGCCCATCTGGTGTGGGCTGATGACTACGCCATTAAAAAGCTGGCCGAAACCGGTACCGGCATTGCGCACTGCCCGACTTCTAACTGCCGTCTTGGCAGCGGTATCGCACCGGCGCTGGATATGCAGGAAGCCGGGATGAAAATTACCCTGGGTGTTGATGGTTCGGCGTCAGCGGAATCCGGCTCCATGATTCAGGAAGCTAACCTGGCCTGGTTAATTCACCGCGCGGCGAAGAAAAATGCCGCAGCAACGACCGCAGAAATGGCCATCAACTGGGCCAGTAAAAATGGCGCAGAACTGCTCGGCCTTAACGGTACCGGCGAAATCAAAGTCGGCAAAGCAGCAGATATCGTACTGTATAACACTGACAAACCGCGCTTTGCCGGTGTGCATTCCACTCTGGAAGCACCGTTACTCTGCGCTGAACCGGTGGAGATTAAATACAGCTTTGTACACGGTAAACCTGTGGTGGAAAACGGCTGCGTTAAAGGGCTGGATGAAGCCGAACTGGTGGCGAATGTACAGCAGGGCGTCGCCGATCTGATTAAAAAAGTAAGCTGATTCAATCTTGTTCGGGCTGATTAATCGCGCCGCAGCAACCGTGCTTAATCAGCAAAGAACAATGAAAGCAATAAGGCAAAAAAAGAAGGCCGCCCAGTGGGCGGCCTCTTTTGTCTTCAGCGGATAAAGCGTTGAATTACCTCATTGGCCATTCAGCGCTTTATTCAGTTTGTCCTGATAAATCGCCAGCATCTCCGGACGGATATACGGAGCTATATAACTCTTATTATCCAGATGCATGGCATTGCGGCTGTCCCGGTCAAACACCGGCCATGCCGGTAAACCCGGTCCTGCCGGTTTGCCGCGGCTGGCAAATTCAATCCAGGCGGTAGAAACAGCCTTAGATAAACGGATCCGGCTGTCATCTGTGCCTGTCATCACTTCACCGGCCCGGGTGCGTACATTATCGAACACAAACGGAATTTCCATGGTGTGCGGCGAGTACAGATTGCCGTCTGCGATCGGGCTCATCCAGTCGAAGCGATAAGCATAAACCGGTGCTGCTCCCGCTACGGAACGGGCATCCATAATACGTGATGTCAAAGTACCCATGGCAAAGTCAGAGAAAATACGGAACCACAGTGCTGACGGCTCATAGTCCGGAAAATCTTTACGGTAAGTGGCGATAATATTGGCCGCTACGTCTTCACCCTGATCAGCAAATGTGCGCCCGACACGGGCTGCCAGCCCGGCTTCATCCAATGAATACGCTTCTTTATCATTGAGCATAAACAGACTGAATTCCGTACCGTTCTGACCGATCATCAGCGGGATATCCAGACTGCTGGCCGCCGCCACCGGATCAAACACACTGGCCGGCAGAATATCGTTATCCAGCACGGGCCAGAAGCCGGTCGGGAATCCTGGCAGCGTCATATTCATTGGATGTTTGGCCATGGTGCGCTGCTGCGCGGCAACAACATCGTCAGCGCTGAGGTTTTCCAGTGCCTGTTCTTTTTCCGCCTGCGCCAGGGCCGGTTCAATACCCAGCTCCTCTAACATAGTCAGCGCAACCTTGTCGGCCTCACTCTGCTCCATAAAACGGGTCAGCGGACCGCTCTGAATAATGGCTTTATGGAACAGCCCTTTGGCTTTAGGAATACCAAGCAGCGTGGCGACTTTCCAGCCACCGCCGGATTCACCAAAAATCGTCACTTTATTGGGGTCACCAAAGAAGGCAGAAATATTTTTCTGCACCCACTGCAGCGCCGCCAGAATATCGCGGATACCGAGGTTGGATGATTCAGAATATTTGCCACCCACCACGCGCGATAAATCCGTGAGGCCGGAAGCACCGAGACGATGGTTAATGGTCACCACGATCACATCACCGCGGGCAGCCAGATGTTCACCGTCATAAATCGCGCAGGAGCCACTGCCGGACACCCAGCCACCACCGTGCAGCCATACCATCACAGGTAATGGCCGCGGGCTATTGGCGTGGGAAGGTGCCCAGATATTCAGCGCCAGACAATCATCACCGGATTTAACATACGCCGGGGGATCAAAAGCTGGCGATACCGGACTGCGGCCGAGTAATTGGGTTTCCGGTTGCGGGGCGGAATCCGCGTACTTTACCGCATCACGGATACCATCCCAGGGCTGCGGTGGCTGCGGCGGTAGAAAGCGATATGCCCCGGCAATGCTGTGCGCATAAGGCACACCCAGAAAGCGCTTCACGCTGCCAACCGTTTCTCCGCGCAGACTGCCGGACTCTGTTTTCACCACCGGCGATGACATGGCCGCCAGCGCCCGTCCACTGGCAGATGCCAGTAGCGCACCAGACAGTGCAACCTGAAGTAACGAGCGGCGGCTTATTGGCAGCTGTTCTGCCTTTGAAATAAATGACATAAAGAATTCCTGATCAGTCCGGGGACATTATGGCAGGAAACTATGTCATCCGGTTGAACGCCAGAATTTTCACTGCAACAGTGTGATTCAGGATCTGCTTCATTAAGGAAGCATTAAGGAAGAAAGTCGAGAGAGTACACCTGCTGTATATCCACCGCTTTATTCAGCAACCCACCCTTGTGCATAAAATCGTACAGTGCCTGCCAGCGTTCGCCAGTCATCACCCCGGGGCCATGCTGCTGCGCATCACCGCCGGTCACAATGCCATATTGCTTCAGCGTGGCGATGCCAAACGCCAGCTGTTCATCCGTCATTTCCGGATTATCGCGCTTGATCAATGCATTGGCCGCTGCCGGATCATTAAGGTAACTCTGCCAGCCGAGCATGGAGGCCTTAACAAAGCGCCGCACAAGATCCGGATGGTTATCGATCATACTCCGGGTAGTTTCGATGGTTTCCGCATAAGGGGGATAGCCGTAATCGGCCATTAAAAAGACGGACGGCGTAACGCCCGCTTTCTGAATAGCGAATGGCTCAGACGTCACCAGCCCCTGCTGGGCAGATTGTTTGTTGACCAGAAATGGCGTGACGCTGAAGTTATAGGGCTTGGCCATGTTATCGGTAAAGCCAAACTCAGATTTCAGCCAGGGAAAATAGCTGGTGTTGGCCGAGGGTGACATATAAAACGTCAGCTGGTGTACACCGACGTCCGCCAGGCTCGTGATATGGCTATGGGCAATCACCACCGCCGGATCTTTCTGAAAGGTGGCAGCTACGGCCACCACAGGAATTCCTTCGGCCACAGCATGCACTGTGCTTATAGGAACCCCCATTAAAAAATCCACCTGTCCGGCTGCCAGCAGCTGCATGCCGTTTACCTGCGGCCCGCCCATGCGTATTTCCACATCCAGTCCGTGCTGCGCATAAATGCCTTCGGCAATGGCCTGATAAAAACCGCCATGCTCTGCCTGGGCATACCAGTTAGTGGCAAAAACAATTTTTTCATTGGCCTGTGCGCCTGCCGTCATGGCCGTAAATATGGCAGCACTCCAGGCCCCCAGAGTGCAGAAGCGGAACGCAGCAGACAAAAGGCGGAACATAAGATGCACCTGAAAAAAGAATCAGGCGCTATTGTGGCAGAGGCATTTCATCAGAGCCATTCACAGCCAGGACTGGCGCCTTTGCCGCTCTCTTCCTCAGGGCCTGCTGTTAACGGCCAGCTGTTAGCAACCAGCGTCACAGCGGATTATCCACGTTCCTGATACGGCGACCAGCTGGTAATGCGATGATCGATCACGGGCTTGCCCACGGTAAAGTGATACAGCACCTGCCAGCGCGACTGCTGCTGATCAAAGCCCAGCAGGTCGTGGACAAAATCATCGTAATAACAGCCAATTCCGGTACCACGCATACCAGCCGCTTCCGCTTCCAGATACAACACCTGACCTATGGCGCCCGCCTGCCACAGACGCTGACGATATAACCAGGGCTGGCTTTCAACCCCCTGCATATCGGCCAGCATGGCCAGACTGAAAGCACTGTCGCCGGCTATAGCCTGCTGACAACTTAAATTCGCGGCAGTCCTGCGGGTACCGGCTTTTAACAGCTGATAAAACGGCAGATGCGCCGGCGCATTTTCCGCTTTCTGCCAGACAAACTGGTCGCGCAACAGAGGCGCCAGTAACTCTTTGGCAGCGGGATCACGCAGCAACACATAAAGGCCGGAATCCAGCCCGCTGACGTTGTGCACAAACAGAAACAGGTGCACATCCGATGCCTGTTCCAGAGCATTCCACGGCGGCAGATGCTGACGCGCAAGCGTGTGATCCAGCAGGGTATAAAAATCGTTCAGGGCCATTTCACCATCCGGCATAAAGCTCTGTGCCGAACGACGCTGGCGGATTAACGTAGCCGCCTGCTCCGTGGCCGAAATACCCGCTGCTGCCAGCGGCGGCTCAGCCCAGTGAAAGCCATTGGCAGGCTGAATATTATGCACACGGCGCGAGCTGCGACTGGCATCTTCGATCACAGGCCACTGATAAAAGTGGCGCGCATCAAGAACATTCGCCCGACCAAACCATTCGCCGTGATCCGCCTGAAACAGCATACTGTTCAGCCGCTGCTGCACGCCTGTCAGACTGATCAGGCAATCGCCGTATTCACGCTCAGCACTGACGCCATCATCACGGATAAAATCCTCGTCCCGCTGAATGCCCAGCAAGGCATCCAGCTGTTCGTCAGCGACAGCAACCGGAACGATCTGTGCACCGCTGAAACCGGAGGCCTGCGCAGCGTAACTCACAGCCGCCAGCGCATGACCAATATCCAGCTGACAATAACGGTAAGCACGCTCACCGTATTTCCACGCTTCACGCCAATGTACCGAACTGAAGCCAAGCCACAGCAGCGGTTTATGATCGACGCTTTTTTCAATAAAGCGGCAACGCTGCTCCAGTGCATGGGTATCGGCGCGATAGTGATAAATACCATCTGCCAGCCCGGCAATATTGCTGGCGACGACATAGCATTCCGTTGGATGCAGATTGCCACTGGACGGATTAATGCGCAGCGACCATTTGGCATTGCCAAACTGTTTCCAGGCCGACAGCGCCAGTGATAACTGCAACAGCACGGCAAGGCTGTCTTTATCGGCGATCACTTGTCCATCCGCGCGCTCAGGGTTATTTCCACCCGGGTGTGTCTGCTGCCATATTTCCTGCCATTGCAGAGTACGCCGCTCACCTTCAAAGACAGTTAAGCTGAGCGGAATCTGTGCCGCAGCGTAACCGCGCGCATTATCCAGATGGTAGGTACGGAATGGGTCCGGCTGAGCATCCCAGTCGATGCTTTCCGGCCCTTTGGCGTACGCCTCCGGACGATGACGGGTGCGCTGATGGTAAGCGAGGATATTCTCCGCACTCTCGTAACTCATGCGGTGAAATTAAGCGGTTCGTCACTGACCTCATCCGGCAAACAGGTGACCATCACCAGCTGACCGTTATCCAGATGAAAACCTACCAGTAATAACTCCTGTGAAGGTTCTTCTTCCAAATGAGCGGCATTCACCAGCATGCCCATCGCGCCTGGCTGAGCCAGCACCTGATCATCCTCAATACCCGGAATAGAACCGTCGTTGCGCAGTTCAACGCGGGCAAATACCGCATCGCCTTTGCGCAGTTCCGGGAAGCAACGCAGCAGTGGGCCTTCGGATTCTTCCACCATCGGATCATCTAACAATTCATGCATGGTCATGTCCTTTCTGTTTAACGTTGCTTAATGGATTTTGTCGGTTTCAGATTGTCTGCTTTCCGACAAAAGCGTTTTACTAACGGCTGAGTAACTCTGCACGGTTTCTGACAGCGTCAGATTTATCTTTTAAAAACAATGGGTTGGATTTACCCACAACAGATCATTCAGCCACCGCCGCAGATTTGCAGCTGGAATACAGTATGCACAGCAAGACATTTGCCAACGCTGAATGGAGAATCTGATCATGCCGTTATCCCCCCCTGCACTGCTCACCCCGGCCACCATGCACTGGCTGCTGGAACACAGCTTCGATCCACAGCAGCCTGCATTGCCCGGACGCTATCAGGACACTGCACTGATCGCCGCCAGCCGTCAGGGCGAACGATCTGTCGTCGTCGATCTGCTCAGCCTGGGCGCAGCGAATGTGGCCATTAATCACCGTAATATGGACGGCACCAACGCCCTCTGGGCAGCGGTTGTAGCCGACGACTTCGTCATAGCAACCGCGCTGCTGCGTGCCGGTATCGACATCGATAACCTCAACGATAATGGCGCCTCTACCCTGATGTATGCGTCATCTGCCGGTAAAACCGAATGGGTGCAGTGGTTGCTCAGCCACGGAGCTGATACCGTTGCGGAAACACTCGACGGCTTCACGGCGCTCGATCTGGCCGCTAATATCGACTGTCTGCGTTTATTAAAGGCTGCGCGAAAAACAGCAACCGCCTGATGACCTGTTAAGGAAATTCATGGAAATTACCAGTGCCGACCTCAGTGCTGTCTGGCTGACACTGAAACTTGCCATCACAGTCACCCTGTTGCTGCTGCTGATTGCTACTCCCATCGCCTGGTGGCTGGCGAATACCAACAGCCGTGCCAAAGGTCCGGTCAGTGCGCTGGTTGCTCTGCCGCTGGTTTTGCCCCCCAGCGTACTGGGGTTCTATCTGCTGCTGGCGATGGGGCCGGACGGACCCGTGGGTAAATTCACCACGGCACTGGGAATCGGTACCCTGCCCTTTACCTTTGCCGGTCTTGTCGTGGCATCGGTGTTTTATTCCCTGCCATTTGTTGTGCAACCCATTCAGAATGCACTGGAAGCGCTGGGGCAGCGTCCACGGGAAGTGGCAGCCACACTCGGGGCAGGGCCCTGGGATAATTTTTTTAATGTAATTCTGCCACTGGCGCGGCCCGGCTTTTACACCGCCGCCGTGTTGGGTTTCGCCCATACGGTTGGCGAGTTTGGTGTGGTACTAATGATTGGTGGCAATATTCCCGAAGTAACCCGGGTTATTTCTGTGCAGATTTATGATCACGTCGAAGCACTGGAATATGCACAGGCTCATCTGTTGTCTGCTGGCATGGTGGTATTTTCTTTCGCAGTCTTATTATTACTATACGGTTTCCGTCGCCAGCACGGAGGGCGTGCCCTGTGAGTATGACCTCTCCTCTGCAGATTGAACTGAATCTGCAACGCCAGGAATTCACACTGGATGTGAACGTGCAGCTGCCGGGTTCCGGCGTCAGCGTACTGTTTGGCCATTCAGGTTCCGGCAAAACCACACTGCTGCGCTGCATCGCCGGTTTAGAAAAAGCGGACGGCAGCGTCAGCTTTGGCGATCAGCAATGGCAGAATCAGAACCATTTTCTGCCAACGTTTAAACGCCCATTGGCGTATGTTTTTCAGGAATCCAGTTTATTTGATCACCTGAGCGCTGAAGGCAATCTGCAGTTTGCGGTTAAACGCGCACCACAGGCAGCTTCTACTGGCGAAATAACAGAAATCATCGAACTGCTGGGCATTGGCCACACTTTAAAAAAATACCCGGCACAATTATCCGGAGGCGAACGCCAGCGTGTAGCCATTGCCCGGGCATTGCTCAATAAACCTCAGCTTTTGTTAATGGATGAGCCTCTGGCATCACTGGATGAACAGCGTAAGCAGGAAATCCTGCCCTATTTGGAACAACTGAAAAATCACCTGCAACTGCCCATTATTTATGTCACTCATTCCCCGGCGGAAGTTGCCCGTCTGGCCGATTATCTGGTCGCGCTAAAAGACGGAAAAGTGGTTGCTCAGGGCACACTGAGAGAAACACTGACGCGGCTGGATTTCCCGCTCACCTTAGGTGAAGAGGCGGGCGTGGTACTGGAAGGCACGGTACTGGAAAAAGACGAACAGTGGCAGTTGCTGAAAATAGGTTTTGGTGCTCATACAAACAGCCCGCCGCAAAACAGTGAGCGCTATCAGATTGAAGGCCACGATGCGATCTGGCTGCGTGCCGGGAATGAAGCCATAGGCCAGTCCGTACGCGCACGTATTCTGGCGCGGGATGTCAGCCTTGCACTCACCGCCCGCCACGATTCCAGTATTCAGAACTGCCTGCCGGGTAAAGTGGTTGCCATCAGTGATGATCAGCATCCGGCATTGGCGCTGATTAAGGTAATGGTTGGCGATACGCCGTTTTTATCGCGCATGACGCGCAGATCGGTAGCCCACCTTCAGCTGCTGCCGGGCAGTGATATCTGGGTGCAGGTAAAATCGGCGGCGCTGGTTTAAGTTTTACAGCAGGAGTGAATGGAAGCCGCTGGGGCAATTTATTACCGCGTGCAGGGTGCGTACTACACACCGATAATATTATTGTGCGTTATATTCTTTCAACACCTTTGGTGGGCAAGAGCACCAATGCTGGCTGCGCCGGATTCGCGGCTGAAGCCGCTCCTACAAAATTACTCAGGCTCGTTGCAATTATTCAGGAGGAAGTCACTACGGTATCTTATTAACGCCTGTAGGGTGCGCACTGCGCACCGACAATATTA
>NZ_DJIO01000127.1:0-21549 GCF_002433655.1 Thalassolituus sp. UBA6592
AGATCAGGTCTGAACTAATTCAAACTATATCTACATTGGCTGTGATTCCTCCTCCCGAGGCCAACACCTGATAGGTCAGAACTACCAGTCCACCCAAGTAAGTCCCTGATCTTGTCCGGTAAATCAGACACGCGTATTTCGCTCTGTATTACTCCCTTCAAGTCAGCTTAATAGCAACTGGAATCTGCCAGTAAACACTTCCTTTTTCTTCATTTAAACCCTGACAGCACCTTTCTGACTCTGCTTTTCTGCACAGATTTCGGCTTGCTGCCCCGCCTGAATCGTCATCATTCTGTGTATTGGTTGGCAGTTATCGGTTTCTGTGGGGAACATTCTGATCGTATTAATGCCCGACCGAATGATGCCTGCAGAGTTCGTTCTTTTTTCGAATCGCAGTGTTCAGCCCGCTTTTATCCCAGTGCGGTGACGATGTTGCTGCATGCTGTGATAGGGTGGCTCAAATTTTTACGGGAATTAATCGTATGAATAATCTGTGCCGCAGTTCCATTGCCTGTGCTGTTTTATTATCGCCATTTGCTGTTCACGCGGATGCCAGCTGGAATGTCGGGCTGGTATCGGATTACCGCTACAACGGTGTGTCGCAAAGCGAGGGAAGGGCGGCATTACAGGCTGGCGCGGGATACGGCTTTGATAACGGCTTTTACGCTGGTGTATGGGGCAGTAATGCCAGATACAACGATGACTCGGTGATGGAGGCAGACGTGTATGGCGGGTATATGTTTCCGTTATCGTCATCCCTGACGGCGGATGTGGGCTATGGCCGCTATCACTATCTGTTCTCCGATGATGTCGGTGCTTTAAATTATGATGAATATTACGCCGGTGTCACGCTGGGGACATCAACCTCCCTGTATTACTACTACACCGATGATTATCTGGGGATGGATCTCGCGCAGAACATTTACAAGCTGACCCATACCCGTGCCCTGGGCGACTATGTGCTGCGCTTATCGGTGGCTCAGACTGAAGTGAATCGTCGCGGTTTCTACGGTGATGAAAAGGACTACCAGTACGGCGATGTGTCAGTCAGCCGCAACTTTTCCGGAACTCAGCTGACGCTTGGCGTGATGGCGACGACCCTGGATGAGGATGACCGCGATTATGCTGACAGCGTGGTGTATCTGGGTGTCAGTCAGGCCCTGCCGGCTTTCCGCTGACAGGCAGGCGGGAAGAGGTGAAGGCCGGCGTGCAGATCCGTAACGGTTTGTAGCGCGTAGAGCATTGCCAACGCCATACTGACTAACCTGTCTGCAGCCGCCTGTGTTACAGGTAAAGCGGGATAAACAAGGCTAGGGTAAAAGCAATGATACTCTGGAGTACTGTATGAACGTACTGCTCACCCGTGTTCTTACGCTCGCCCTGACCTTACTGCTGTCAGCATGGTCGTTTATAACGTCAGCTGATACTAAACAGTCCGCTGATGCCTCCGCCCGGGAGCAGCGTACTGTTCATCTGGCTTCTCTCGACTGGCCACCTTACGCAGGCTCCAGCCTGCCGGGTGGCGGAGCCTCCGTCACTGTGCTGCGGGCGGCTCTGGCGGAAATGGGCTATGAACTTGAAGTGGACTTCTACCCCTGGGCACGGGTAATCACCATTGCGGCAGATGAATCCAATAAATATGCCGGCTATTTCCCCGAATATTTCAATCAGGATATCGGTCAGCAGTACCTTTACAGCGACAGTATCGGCAGTGGTCCTCTGGGGCTGGCAGAAAATACCGCCCATGAAGTCAGCTGGCATTCGCTGGAGGATCTGAGCGGTTTTTCTATCGGTATCGTCAGCGGCTATGTTAATACCGCTGAGTTCGATCAGATGGTGGCTGACGGATCTCTGAAAGCCTTCCCTGTTGTGGCAGATAAACAGAACATCCGCAAAGTGGCTTACGGCAGAATCGATCTGGCGGTGATTGACCAGTATGTGCTGGACTACATGCTGATGACAGATCCGGAGCTGATGCCACTGAAAGACAAAGTCAGAATTAATAATCATCTGCTGGAACATAAGCAGCTGTTTGTTTGTTTTAAACGGACTTATCCTCATCTTGCTGACGTACTGAATGAAGGTCTGCAGCGTATTGATGTTGCCCGTATTCAAAAGGAGTATATGAGCGATATGGCCAATGGTTTCCGCTAACCGCTGAATCCTGTTTAAGCTGACCCGTTTAGTATTTTTATGATTTGTGAGTAGAAATACCATTAATCTTTATGTGTTGCCAAACAACAGAAAAGCCATTGTTCTGCGGGCCATTTATCCTGTTGTAATTGACCAGCCGATAATAAAAATAACACGGTTAAGCACGCTTATCGGAACGTGATGACTTACATGTCCTGATGAAATTTTCAGGTGTTCAGGCGCTGAAACAAGGCTATTGTGATGGTTAAATAATCATAGGATTCATTCTATGAAAAATAATACTGCTGTATTCTCGCTGGCTTTTATTTTCTCTGTTCTGGTTCATACGGCCAGTGCCGATCATCAGCATGAGGGCGACGAATCTGTCCCGATTTCTGCTGATAAAGTTATCCATCTTGCTTCTCTTAACTGGCCGCCATACGCAGGATCCTCGTTACCAGGGCAGGGCGCGACGGTCAGTGTACTCAGAGCAGCACTGCATGAAATGGGGTATGGCCTGCAGGTGGATTTTTACCCCTGGGTCCGGGCTGTCAGTCTGGCCAGCGACAATGCCAGTATGTATGCCGGTTTTTTCCCGGTTTATTTTAATTCTGAAACGGCTCAAAATTTTATTTACAGTAGTGAGGCGGGCAGTGGCCCCCTGGGTTTTGCAGAAAATACATCGAAGCCGGTTGACTGGCATTCGCTGAACGATCTTAAAAGTTTTTCAATCGGTGTTGTGGCCGGTTATAACAACACGGAAGAATTTGACAGCATGGTCGCGGATAAACTGCTGCAGGTTCATCCGGTGGTTATTGATAAACAGAATGTCCGCAAAGTGGCGTACGGACGCATTGATCTGGCGGTCATTGATCGCAATGTACTGCATTATATGCTGTCGACAGATCCGGAGCTGAGGCCGCTTTCTGCAAAGGTTCGGATGAACGCTCATCTGCTGTAGAGCAAACAACTTTTCGTATGCTTTAAACTCAGCCTGCCGCATCTGGCAGACATTCTGGATGAAGGGTTACGGCGTATTGATGTGCCACGGATTCAACAGGCGTATATGGATGATCTGTTGAGTCGTCAGCGGGTACCGTAACAGACGGCAGAATCCTGCCGCCTGTCAGTGCGGGGATTATTCAGCTGGCAGGTAGTCTTTGATAATATCAAACAGCTCCGGACGGTTGTCGCGGATCTCGTCATGGCTCAGGCCTTCCAGAGAGTGCGGGTACTTCAGCCACTCATCGGTTTCGTGAATAAAGTAATCCGGTACACGGTCGGTCTTGTTACGCTCTGGCTTAAAGTAAGGTACTGCCACGCGGATATCGTGTGGCGTGTTCAGGCGGGCCAGGCGGCGCAGCTCATTGATGATGGCTTCGATGGAGCGGCCGGTATCATACACATCATCCACGATCAGCAGGCTGTCGGTGTGCTGGATGTTCTTCACCAGATAGTTCAGACCATGAACTTTCACTTCTTTCGACTGGTTGTCGATGCCATGATAAGACGACGTACGGATCGCAATGTTGTCGGTTTCAACGCCGTGGTAAGCCAGATATTCCTGTACTGCGATGCCCATCGGTGCACCACCGCGCCATACGGCGATCATAAAGGTCGGGCGGAAACCACTGTCGAGCACCTGAGCGGCCAGTTTGTAGGAATCTTCCAGCAGGCCCTGGGCTGATAGGTAAAGTTTGCTCATTTTGTAGTGCTCTCCGGCTGAATCTGGCTGATCGTATTAGCTGACCAATTGGTCAGGTGTTATCATACCGTTTTACCCCGGTTACTGTCACATATGAGGTCCACATGCAGAAGCGCTTTTTAGATGAAGAAACCGTCATTCAGGACGCTTTTCGTCTGGGTACGGAGATTTTCAAAAGTGGATTCCGCCCGACTTTTATCGTCGGCCTGTGGCGCGGTGGCAGTTCAGTGGGTATTTATGTGCAGGAATGCCTGCAGACACTGGGCGTTGAGACCGACCATATTGCCCTGCGGACTTCTTACAAAGGTCTGCCTGCGTACCAGAGCATGGTGGATAAGCCGGAAGACATCCGCGTACACGGCACTCAGTATCTGATTGAAAACCTCAACGTCGATGACAGCCTGCTGATCGTCGATGATGTGTTCAGTACCGGCTACAACATCAGTGCGGTGATTAACCGCCTGACTTCCAAAATGAAGCGCAATTTTCCTTCTCAGGTAAAGATTGCCACCCTCTATGAACGCAGCGGTTACAACCGTACTGACCTCAAGCCGGACTTCTGTCTGCACAGTACCGACGACTGGCTGGTGTTCCCTTACGAGCTGAAAGGCCTGAGCCGCGAGGAAATCGCTGCCAACAAGCCCTGGGTTCTGCCGATGCTGCGCGACGCCGCAGAGTAAGGCGATTGAGCTGAGCTGAAGCGGAGTTCTGCGTACTCTGGCGCAGGCTGCCTCGGTAATAATACGGTGAAAATTTACATTGCTTATGTCATCTGAACAGAACATAGGCTTGGTGAATGGCGAAAAGCCTGCGACAATGGCGCCATTAAAACCCGTTGCCGGAGGCTGCTGTTGAACCTTGACCGTATCGATCTGAATCTGCTGGTGTATCTCGATGTGCTGTTGCGTGAAGGCAGCGTCACCAAGGCAGCACAGCAGCTGGGTATTACTCAGCCGGCCATGAGTAACGGTCTGCGCCGTCTGCGTGAACTGTTTTCTGACCCGCTGCTGGTCCGTACGTCAGATGGTATGACGCCTACCGAGCGCGCGCAGGAACTGCAGCCGATGATCCGCAAAGCGCTGGGCGAGCTGGAAATGGCGCTGCAGCCGCTGGAAGAGTTCGATGCCAAAAGCAGCAACCGCGTGTTCCGCATTATGGTCAGTGACTACGCCGAATCCACTCTGGTACCTGAGCTGGTCAAGCGTCTGCGTACTGATGCGCCGGATGTGATCCTCGACGTTCTGACACCCTCTGACGTGACCTTCAAAGACGTTGAAGCGGGCAAGGTTGATATGGCCATTAACCGTTTTGATGAAATGCCGCAGTCCTTCCATCAGATGACCCTGTGGCAGGATGATTTCGTCTGTCTGGTGAACCCGCAACACCCGCTGGTCGATAAATTCGACCTCGATGCCTATCTCAGCAGTAAACATATCTGGGTAAGTAAAACCGGTATGGGTGCCGGGGTTGGTATTGATCCGGAAAAAGTCATCCGTCTTGGCTGGGTCGATAATGCCTTGTCCAAGCTCGGCCATAAGCGCAGAATCTCGGTGTTTACCCGTCACTATCAGATGCCGGCTCTGCTGGCGCTGAATAATGATCTGGTGGCCACCCTGCCACGCAAAGTGGCCGATATGCAGGCTGAAGCCGCCTCCCTTGAGGTGCGTCTGCCGCCGTTCAAAATCCCGCCGTTTGAGCTGAAGATGGCCTGGTCGCCGTTGGTTCAGCATCATCAGGCACACCGTTGGCTGCGTCGTACGATTGTCGATGTGGCTCAATATTGCTGACGGTCAATAAATAAGCAGTCAGTTTGCTTTAGCCTGACCCTGTCAGTTACCGACAGTCCTTTACGGAGCGCGTATGACAATCGTTTTTCGCGATCACCCGCTGTTGGCTCAGGACTTCATGAACGAAGAACATGAAGCCTTTGCCGATCTGCTCAACGAAGCAGAGCAGGCGTTATTGATGGGCGGGCAGGCACTGCCTTATCTGCAGCGCCTGTACCAGCATTGTGTCAGCCATTTCGCCCATGAAGAGGAAGAAATGCGACACTATCACTTCGGCCCTTATCCCGTGCATAAGCAGGAACATGACCGTGTGCTGGGCATGTTCCGCCAGCAGCTGCTGGATTTTGAAACCACGGGCAATGTGGCGCCGGTTCTGGAATTCCTGTTAGAAACCATCCCCGACTGGTTTGGTCAGCATCTTAAGACGATGGACAGAGTCACTGCCCAGTTCCTCTTTCAACAAAAGGGGGACGCCGCCTGACACAGGGAACCAGTGTCAGGCCTGGAGTAGCAGGAAATGGATCGGCAGGAGCACACACAATGTGGATGAATGGTCTGGTTAACCATCTCGTGCACTATGTTCAGAGTCATTGGCTGCATCATTGATTGCGGGTCAGTAACAGACTCATGGAATGGCTGTCAGCAGGTGCCAGGCGAATGGCATCGGCGGCAGCGTTGGCGGTCTCTACACAAAACATACGCAGATATGCATCGTCAGCGAACTGGCTGAGGCGCTGCGCTTTTTCCGTCCATGGGTTCCACACCACCGAGCTTTGGCTGCCCTGAGCATTCAGCTCGGCGCTGTAGTCATTTGTGATCAGGGTCAGAGGATCTTCACCAAAATAAATACGATCGGTTTCGCCGTTAAAGGTGATGGCGCCGGCTTGTATTTTCTCCTTCCAGTTTTCCAGCGTATCGATATAACGGCAGCCGTCGAATCCTTCGATTCGCGTAGTACCTATATCGGCTGTCGGAAAGTAGGTGTGCAGTGCCTGGGAAAAACTGACCGTATCGCTGCCGCTGTTTTCTGTGGTCAGGGTGACGCTGACGCTGCTGGCGGTAAAGCGGAATTCGGCTTCTACCTGCAGGCTGGCCTGCCACTGTTCATGCGCTGTATCCGCCAGCTGCAGTACCAGCATCAGGCTGTCATCATCCTCATCCACTTCGGTCAGTGTCCATTCACGGCCGCGGGCAAAGCCATGGGCCGGAGCATCGTCTGTTGAGGCGATGTGCTGGCGGACATTGTCCGGGTTCATAGCGGCGTTGCCGAACCAGGGCCAGCACAGCGGAATACCGCCACGCACCGAGACGCCCTGACGGAATTCTGCCTGCTCACTCAGCCACAGCCAGTTATCTTCTCCCAAAGGAGCATAGGAAATCAGCTGCGCACCCTGTAATAAGAGGTCGGCGCTGAACACAGGATGACGGATCTGCAGACAGAGCAGTTCTCCCTGCGTTATCTGAGAAACATAGCGTGCATTGGGCAATGGATTGCCGCAATTGGATAAAGACATAAAAAAACCTGTGAATAAGCGCAGAGAAGTCTGGGGTATAATGACACAACAGACTGATACTGCCAGTCCGGTACCAGTGGGCTGGGGTTATACATATTTTGCAATGCCAACAGGAGCCAGTCTGCGTGAGTCAGTCGATCAAACAAAAGCTTAAGCCCGCATTACTTGCCGCACTGGATGAAGAAATTCAGGCTGCGCTGGATGGTGCCCGGCAGGCGCATGAGACAGCATCCCATGCCGATAATAAGCCGGAAAATCAGTACGACACGCTGGCACTGGAAGCGGCGTATCTCGCTCACGGACAATCGGAACGTATCCGTGAATTACAGGATGTGCGTATTCGCATTAATCAGTGGCCGGTGGCGGATTTTGGCGCTGATGATCTGATTACGTCGGGGGCCCTGGTGCTGCTGGAACCACTGGAACGGAACGCAGAAAGTGAACGCTGGTTATGGATTACCCCGGTCGGTGGCCGTCAGTTTGCGATTGGTGGTAAAACCATTCAGGTGATCAGTACCGAAGCGCCTCTGGCGCAGCAGCTGTCTCAGCTGGCGGAAGGCGATGAAGTCACGGTCGGGCAAAAACGCTGGGAAATATCCGGCTGCTGGTAAGCGGGCCGCGATAAAGCAGGCGGTGAAAGTGCACAAAAAAGCGTGAATCCAAAGGGGATAACGCAGTTTTTTGATCAGGTATTGGCGGCGTTTTTCTTACCGGTTTAGTGACTGAACTCTTTGCTTTGCTCTTTATTATTGTCATGATGGCAGTGCCAGCAGACTTCAAAGGCTGCGCCATTTTCTTCACCGCAATTGGGGCATATCCAGTCCCGCTTAGCCTGAACAGGATCTGTTGTTTGCTCTGAGCCGGATTTGCACAGTGGCGCGATTAATTGGCTGGCGTTATCGAATTCGTGATCGTCAACCAGCCAGATCTCCGGCCAGGCATCAATAGGGGAAAGTTCACCGGCGGCAGCCATCAGGTTTTCGTTTTTTAAGAAGATAACGAAGCCGCTGTTTTCAAGAATATTTTTTACGTTGGCAACGATAATAGGGTTGGGATGTGTATAGAGCAGTTTCACGATACCTTCTCTCTGTTGTCATTATTCTGTTACCGTTCTGAATACCATACTTTGCATCTTGTATACTGTCGCCGGTCAGGTTTTCGGTGCTTTTAACATACGGCGTTACGTATTGAGTTTATACGGCTTGAGGTTCTGTGGCTCGAGGTTCTGTCGTTTGAGGTTCTGTGGCCAATGCAGCTCAATAAAAACGGCCCTGAAAATCGCAGGCTGCGTTTTTCAGGGCCGTATCTCAAAGTTACTTCTTTCAAGGTTACGTCTAAAGCGCAGCAGCCAGAAAAGACTGCTGCTTTAACGGCCTCTTACTGCAGATCGTAACGGTCTGCGTTCATCACTTTTACCCAGGCTTTTACGAAGTCTTTAACAAATTTCTCTTTGTTATCGTCCTGCGCATACACCTCAGCGTAAGAGCGTAAAATCGAGTTTGAACCGAACACCAGATCAACCCGGGTTGCCGTCCATTTCACATCGCCACTGTCACGTTCAACGATGTTGTAGGAGTTTTTACCCGTTGGCTCCCAGCGGTAGGCCATGTCGGTCAGGTTAACGAAGAAGTCGTTGCTTAATACGCCTTCGTTGTCGGTGAATACGCCATGTTTGCTGTCACCATAGTTGCTGCCGAGTACCCGCAGTCCGCCAATTAATACCGTCATTTCCACTGCGCTCAGGCCCATTAACTGCGCCCGGTCGAGCAGCATTTCCTCCGGCATGACGGTGTAGTCTTTTTTCACCCAGTTACGGAAGCCGTCGTGTACCGGCTCCAGTGGTTCAAAAGACACGGCATCGGTCATGTCATCTGTTGCGTCACCGCGCCCGGCTGCGAACGGCACGCTGATATCCACACCAGCGTCTTTGGCCGCTTTTTCGACGGCGGCGCTGCCTGCCAGCACAATCATGTCGGCCATGCTCACCGGTTTGCCGAACTCTGCGCGGATGCTTTCCAGTGCACCGAGCACCTTCTGCAGACGTGCGGGTTCATTGCCTTCCCAGTCTTTTTGTGGCGCCAGACGGATCCGGGCACCGTTGGCACCGCCGCGGTAGTCAGAGCCACGGTAAGTGCGGGCGCTGTCCCAGGCGGTAGCAACCAGTTCCGCGGTGCTCAGGCCACTGTTGAGAATGCTGCTCTTCAGGGTGGCAATATCCGCGTCTGTCGGTACGTATTCCGGTGCCGGAATTGGGTCCTGCCAGATCAGGTCTTCAGCCGGAACATCGGCCCCGAGATAGCGGCTCTTCGGACCGAGATCGCGGTGGGTCAGTTTGAACCAGGCACGGGCAAATACGTCTTCAAAATACGCCTGATCATCACGGAAACGCTCGGCGATTCTGCGGTACTGCGGATCAACTTTCAGTGCCATATCGGCATCGGTCATCATTGGCATACAGCGGATAGACGGATCTTCCACGTCCAGCGGCATGTCTTCTTCTGCAATATTGACCGGTGCCCACTGGTGCGCGCCCGCCGGACTCTTGGTCTGTTCCCATTCGTACTTGAACAGAATATCGAAATAGCCGTTATCCCATTGTGTTGGGTTGCTGGTCCAGGCGCCTTCGACACCACTGGTGACGGTATCGCGGCCAATGCCACGGGTCTTGTGGTTCATCCAGCCGAGGCCCTGTTCGTTAACATCCGCGCCTTCCGGATCCGGGCCAAGATTGGCCGCATCGCCATTACCGTGGGCTTTACCTACGGTGTGGCCACCGGCGGTGAGAGCGACGGTTTCTTCGTCGTTCATCGCCATACGTTCAAATGTCTCACGCATATCCTGAGCGGTTTTCAGCGGATCAGGGTTGCCGTCGACACCTTCCGGATTTACATAAATCAGGCCCATCATCACCGCGGCCAGTGGGTTTTCCAGATCACGTTTGCCTGAGTAGCGGCTGCCTTCACTGCCGCTGGGTGCCAGCCATTCCTTCTCTGAGCCCCAGTAGGTGTCCTTTTCCGGGTGCCAGATATCTTTACGGCCACCGGCGAAACCGAAGGTTTTGAAGCCCATGGATTCGTACGCCATGTTGCCGGCGAGAATCATCAGATCTGCCCATGACAGTTTATTGCCGTATTTCTTTTTGATCGGCCATAACAGGCGACGGGCTTTGTCCAGGTTGCCGTTATCCGGCCAGCTGTTCAGTGGCGCAAAGCGCTGGTTACCGGTGTTGGAGCCACCGCGGCCATCAGCCGTACGGTAGGAGCCGGCACTGTGCCAGGCCATGCGGATCATCAGGCCACCATAGTGCCCCCAGTCAGCAGGCCACCACGACTGGCTGTCGGTCATCAGGGCTTTGAGGTCACTCTTAACCGCTTCAAGATCCAGTGATTTAAAGGCTTCGGCGTAGTTGAAGTCTTCGTCCAGCGGATTGGTTTTGCTGTCGTGCTGGTGGAGGATGTCGAGGTTCAGGGCGTTTGGCCACCAGGCCATGGTGTCGTTACCTGTGGTGGTGTTGCCACCGTGCATAACCGGGCATTTTCCTGAGCTGTTACTCATAACCTTCTCCTTCGTCGCGTGTTCATCGCAGGCTTGGTCCGCGTCCGTATCCGGCAGCGGTTTGTTTATGTTGTGAGTTCAGGTTAGGGGAAAGGTTGCGTCTTGCCGAATTGGTTGTGTCAATACTGTTGTTAGGAAAATACTATAGGTTGGTATTTAGTTAATTCTTAATAGCTATCAGGCTGCGGGTAAGGCAGGGGAGGTAGAGGGAACTAGGTGGTGGTATCAGGCGAAAGGTAGGGCACTAGCCATGTGTTGCGGATAAAAGATTGGCCAGGCAGCAGACACAAAAAAACGGGCCAGAGCCCGTTTTTGAATTGCAGCTGTCCATCGAAACTGTGATCAGCCTTCGAGAAAGTCGCGCCATTCGATCAGCAGATCGCGCAGATCGTCCAGTCCACAGGAGGCACGGGATTCTGCGTCGTAAAAATCCATATCTTCGTCATCCAGCTCTTCGCGCGAATGTTCCTGCAGCAGTTCCTGAGCGGTAACGTCGGCGTCGTCACGGGTCAGGTAAAGAACAAAGTTGTGTCCTTTCCACTGATATTCTGTAATACGGCCTTCTTCGAGTTTTTCTATGGCATCCAGCAGTTCATCCAGCTGTTCGCTGTGATCACTCAGATCGTCGGTGAGCCACAGACCAAATGCTTCGTGGTCCATGGAGAGTTCTGCACAGGGCAGGTGGCGTTCATTAAAGTAAAAGCGGTAATCCATAGTGATCTGCTGTAAAAATCCTGCGCTGACGTTGATGGAACCCCCAGGCCGCCATATAGCGAACGGGTTGTGCATTCTATCCTAAAAACGACACCTGAAAAGCCCACAGCGGTAACTGTGGTTTTATACAAAATACCGGTTTGTATTGATAAGTCACACAACAGACTGTTGCACGCGGAATTGCGGCACCGGTAAGGAGTGTAGTTAAGTGGTGCAGTTGGCCAGAAAACAAAAAAAAGCCGCATCAGCGGCTTTTACAGCGTTCGCTTGAAAACACTCAGTCGTCGTCTTCTGCCGGTGCAAGATTCAGCGGCCAGCCGCCGAGATCTTTGTAGCGGTTGACGATAAAACAGAACAGCTCAGCGGTTTTGTAGGTGTCGTACTCGGCACTGTGGGCGGCACTGTTGTCGAAGTCGATGCCGGCGATTTTGCAGCTTTTGGCCAGAACCGTATGGCCCAGGGCAATGGCTGAAATCGAGGCAGTATCGAACGATGAAAACGGATGGAAAGGATCGCGTTTTATATCGTTACGATCAACCGCAGCGCGTAAAAAACCGTGGTCAAAATGTGCGTTGTGACCGACCAGAACCGCACGGTTACAGTCGTTGGATTTGATTTCACGGCGTACGGTCTGGAACATTTCGGTCAGTACGTCGATTTCAAATTCGGCATCACGTTCCGGGTCAAACGGATCAATGCCGGTAAAATCCAGCGCTTCCTTTTCCAGATTGGCACCATCGAACGGATGCACATTGGCACTCATGGTTTCGTGTGGATGCAGGTAACCGTCGTCATCCATACGCAGGGTGACCATGGCAATTTCCAGCAGGGCATCGGTGTCGGCATTAAAGCCACCGGTTTCAACGTCAACAACCACGGGTAAAAAGCCGCGGAAGCGTTGGGCCATCAATGATTTTTCCTGTTTCTCTTCGCTCACGCTTAATACTCCAGTTTCCAGCGCAGAGTTTCACCGGCCCGTAATGGCACGATAATGTCTTTGCCAAACGGCATTTCGGATGGCGCCTGCCAGCCTTCTTTCACCAGGGTGATTTCATCGCTGTTACGCGCCAGGCCATAGAAGTCCGGGCCATTGAAGCTGGCGAAAGCTTCGAGTTTATCGAGTGCGCTGAGATCTTCAAAAATTTCGGCGTACAGTTCGATGGCGGCGTAGGCGGAGAAACAACCGGCACAGCCACAGGCGTTTTCTTTTGCCCCTTTGGCGTGTGGTGCACTGTCGGTACCCAGGAAGAACTTATGATTCCCGCTGGCGACAGCATCCTGTAATGCCTGTTGGTGAATATTGCGCTTCAGTACCGGCAGACAGTAGAGGTGCGGTTTGATGCCACCGACCAGCATGTGGTTGCGGTTATACGCCAGGTGCTGAGGCGTAATTGTCGCGCCGATATTCTCGCCCTGGCTCATAACAAACTCAGCGGCATCTTTGGTGGTGATGTGTTCAACCACGACTTTAAGCTGCGGATGACGGCTGACCAGTGGCGCCAGAATGGTATCGAGGAAGGCTTTTTCACGATCAAAGATATCGACGTGATTGTGGGTAACCTCACCGTGTACCAGCAGTGGCATATCGTTTTCCGCCAGCGCGGCAGCGACGTCATCCAGCTTGCCGAGGTCAGTAACACCGGATGCTGAGTTGGTGGTGGCGCCGGCCGGATACAGTTTTACCGCGAACACACGGCCAGTTTCTTTGGCTTCGCGGATCATGTCGGCAGTGGTGTTATCGGTGAGATACAGCACCATCAGGGGGTCAAAATTAAGGCCCTGAGGTACGCGGGATAAAATACGGTCACGGTATTCCAGTGCCTGTTCCGCGTTCATCACCGGCGGCTGCAGGTTCGGCATAATGATCGCCCGTTTCATGACCCGGGCTGTTGCAGGCACCGTGTGCTGCAGGACGGCACCATCGCGTACGTGCAGGTGCCAGTCATCAGGGCGGGTTATGGTCAGACGATCAGTCATATTGCTCAACCTTTGGCTATTCTGAATAAGTTGCGCGCATTGTACCGGAATCTGCGCCGGAATAGGCATGCCAGCGCCCTTAATTTTCCCGGCCGCTGGCCGATACAGAGGCAACGGGCTGTCAGTTCACCACTGCTGGCAGCCAAAAGCAGCAGGCCGGGCATTCTGTTCCGGGACTATGAGCTATCCAGAGCGATGACCCATTCAAGATTATGAATATGTGGCGATTTTTACTTCTGACCCTGATTTCTCCGCTGACGCTGGCGGATGGCCCGCTGGAATACGGCAGCAGTGTCGGGGACACACGCTGGACAATAAGTGGTTCAGTATTTGATTGCAGCTTCGGCCAGGAAATACCGGATTACGGTCGCGGCGTGTTTTATCACCAGGCCGGAGAGGACGTAACCTTCCGCCTTGAAACAGACCGCAATCTGATGGATTACAGTCAGGCGCGGGTGTCGATTCTGCCGCCACCATGGCAGCCGTCAGGCAAAACCGAAAAACTGGGAACAGCGCGTATCCGCGATGAAACACCAAACCTGTCGCTGGACGAAGAACGCACCAATCAGTTTATGCATGCATTACTGGAAGGGAAGTGGCCAGCCATCAGCCACCGTACCTATTATGATCCCAACCGCTATGTTCAGGTGCACCTGTCAGCATCCGGATTTATGGACTACTACCGCCAGTATATGGAGTGCGTAAAGCAGCTGTTGCCGATGAATTTCGGTCAGATTGCGCGTTCCAAAGTACTGTTCGGCAGTGGTGAGGAAATGATTGATAAGCGCGATATGGCAGTGCTGGATCGCATTGTGTTCTACATAAAAAACGATCCCAGGGTGTTTGCTGTCTACCTCGACGGGCATTCCGACAACGTCGGTCGCCGCTACGATAACCGTCAGACCTCCAAGGCCCGGGTGGAAGATGTGGAACGCTATTTCATTAAACAGGGGATTAATCCGGAGATGATTACGACCCGTTTTCACGGCGACCGTTACCCCATCGCCAGCAATGCCACCGCGGCCGGGCGCGCGCAGAACCGTCGTGTCACCATTCGTCTGGAACAGCGGGCGGATATGGAAATTCCACCGGAGCTGATGTTCCGGCCCTCAGCGCGTTAAACGTGTGGGCCGGAATGTCTGCTGGTTCAGAGATCCTTGATCTGACGGTAATAGACGATGTCTTCGATGGTCAGTACCGGCATATCGTGCCGCTCACCAAAGGCAATGATTTCCGGCGTTTTGGCCATGGAGCCATCAACGTTGGTCACTTCACACAGAACGCCTGATTTCGACAGGCCCGCCAGTCTCATCAGATCCACGGTGCCTTCGGTATGGCCACGGCGTTCCATCACCCCACGGCTGCGGGCACGCAGCGGAAACACATGGCCAGGTCTGGCCAGATCGGAGGCCTTTGAACCTTCAGCGACCGCGGTTTTAATGGTCGTGACCCGGTCGGCCGCGGAGACGCCGGTGGTAACGCCATGCTTAGCTTCGATGGATACGGTAAAAGCCGTCTGATTAGCGCTTTCATTGTTCACCACCATCGGCGGCAACTGCAGGTGATCGGCGGTTTCGTCCGGCAGGCACAGGCAGACAATGCCGCTGCCTTCGCGGATCATCAGCGCCATTTGCGCCGGGGTCAGGTGATCGGTGGAAAAGATCAGGTCACCTTCGTTTTCGCGGTCTTCATCATCCAGCAGCAACACGCCGCCGCCATTGCGGAGCGTTGTTAATGCCTGTTCGACACGTTCGACTGGGGACTGTTTAAGCAGTGAATGATCACTGACTGAGGTCAGCGCAGGTTCAGGTGATAAAGCGGCCAGAGAGTTGGTCTGATTCATGGTCATACTCCAGAGAAAACATGAATCAGGGCTGATAGCAGGAGGGCCAGCACAAGAACTGTACCGGCAAACAACAGACGCGCAGCTGTAACCGGCAGCAACGCTGACCGGCGACAGGTGTTTTGCATGTCGCTTATCCTCTTTCATCCGGACTGTAACCGTCGGCTCTGGCATCTGACCAGATCTGCTGACCCCGCCATGATCAACACAGCAGGCGCTCGTGGGCTTGTGCTGCGTTCTCACGCCTGCACCTACCACCGGTGGGGAATTTCGCCCCGCCCTGAGAATAAACGGCTGTGATTAACAGACCGTGCCGCCAGTTTAAAAAGAGCGTGATAAATCAATCAAGATGGCCAGCTGGAACAGCCTGGTGCACATGACAATGAAGGCAGAAGTCTGATTGGCAACATGGTGTAGGTAGTATTCATTCCAGTGTGCTTACAAAGCTGCCAAACGGGGCGTAATTTGACTAATACTGTCTTAATTCTGAGGTAGTATGGCGATGTAATAACCTGGGTTGATCATGGAATTGGACACGAGATGTCTGATCAGAACGTAAGGAAATGCTATGACCTTTAATATTAAGCCCCGCACTGCGTTGGCTGTGGCAGTAACCAGTTTTCTGCTGACTGCCTGTGGAGGTGGCGGTTCATCTTCTTCCGGTGACACGCCGCAGCCCAACGACCCGCCAACACCAGACGAGCCAGTAACCCCGGATGAGCCTCAGGTACCTGATGAGCCTTCGTTAACCAGCGTATCAGGTGCCGGTGTTAAAGGCCCCCTGGCCAATGCTGATGTCGCTCTCTATACCCTGGATCTTGCTGCCACGGATTTGCGCGGCGATACGATCAGCACAGCATCCACCGGACCGAATTCATTTATTCAGGGACTGACCCTGCCGGAAGGCTATGCCGGTCAGCAATTGTTGCTGGTGATCAGTGCCAATGATGGCACGACGGACATCAATACAGGCGCTGCGCCCATCATTACGTCACTGACCAATGTCATTTCCGCGGATGCGATTATTGCTGGCAATGATGTGTACGCGACACCTCTGACGACCATGGCTGTAGAGCTGGCAACGGCAAAAGCTGACAGCACGTCAGCCCCTTACAGCGGCAACGGTGACGGTGAGCTGTCAGCGGCTGAGTTCACCTCGGCGTTGCAGATTGCTGCCGGGCAGGTTAAGTCAACTCTCGGCTTTGGCCTCAACAGCGATTTCGATATTTACACAGCTGTGCCTATGGTGACGTCTGACACAACAGACATCGCGTCACAAACCTCCGTGGTTCAGTATCGCCAGGCGATCGAGTCTCTGGCGGTGGTGATCAATGATCTGTCAACCAATGTGCTTGGGGGCACTTCAAGCTCAGATGATGTACTTGCTGCGCTGGTTGATGACCTGACTGACGGCACAATTGATGGTCAGTCCGAAGACGGTGATGTCGAAATCTTCACCGACGTTGAATCCAGTGAACTGCAGGACTCAGTGACCCAGGATGTTTCGAATATGACGGTGCCCGGAACCACCACCACGATTGCGGATATCGCTTCCTTAGTTGAGGAAGAAACAAGCTCCACGGGCGTTGATGATCCGGGCACTTTACCAACGGTGACACCAGGAACCGGGGTGGCCGTTTCAGATATCGACGGTGACGGCATTGCCGACGGCGCCGATAACTGCCCGACAATAGCAAACGCCGATCAGGCAGACAGTAACAGTGACGGTATTGGCGATGTCTGTTCAGGCATGGTCTGGAATGAAAGCAACTGGAATCAGAGTAACTGGCAGTAACCAGTAACGGATTATAAAGCGGAGATTATTATGAACTTTACCAAGATAGCAGCAGGAGCAGCGTTACTCTCAGCAGTGGTCGTTGCTCAGGCAGATACCGTAGACAGTGGTGCAATGACCACGTTTACAGCGGGCTCACCGGCGCTGGCAGAGGATGTTAACGGTAACTTTACTGCCATCACAACCGCGGTAGATGATAACGCTACCGATATCGGTACCAATGCAGCAGCGATCGCCGACAATGCCTCAGATATAGCAGATAACGCTGCTGGTGTTAGCACCAATGCATCAGGCATTGCTACAAATGCATCGGGTATCAGCACCAATACCGGAGGCATTGCTTCGAACGCTGCAGCAATTACCAACAATGCTACTGGCATTGCCGATAATACTGCTGCGATCAGCAGCAACAGCGCAGATATCAGTGCGAACAGTGGCCTGATTTCAGAAAACGCTGCAGCAGTCAGTGCTAACTCCACTGATATCAGCGTCAACAGTGGTCTGATTTCAGATAATGCTGCCGCAATTGCTATTAACAATACTGCTATTTCTAATCTTGATACTGTCGTTAATGGTAACGGTGACGGAATCGACACCAACGCTGCGGCTATCGCTGCTCTGCAGGCGACCGTGGCATCGCTGCAGAGTCAGATCGATGATCTGGAAACCGGCAGCGGTACCGGAACTGGACCGGCAGAAGTCACTGAAGCGGCGGATCTGGTTGGTCGTGAATACTGTGTGATTTCCAGCTTCAGTGGTGCGGATTCTGATCCTGGCAATGGCTTTGCGCGGATAAACCAGGGTACTGAGGTTTTGAATTTCAACATTACCAGCGCGACTCAGATGAGTGTTGTAACGGTAGTGAACAACGAATATGAGCTTGGTATGAACCTCGCTTATGACGCTGTGAATGATACGAATTACCTCACCAGTCAACTGGACACCAGCCTGACTGATACCACTGATATGACAGTAGACATTACCGGGCTATCGAATGGTGTGATGTCCACTAGCATTGGGATTAATTTTTACGTGAGTAAGTATGGCGATGTGATGATTGCCCGCGAGTATGATCCCTCGGAAGGTATCTGGAGCAGCGTCATAATCGCAGTTGAGTGCCGCTGAGCGCCGCGGTAACCAAAAGCGACGCATGGTTTTCCACTAACGCTGTGACGTCGTCTTGACTGGATAAAAGGGCCGCATCCCGTTAGAATGCGGCCCTTTTCTTTTTCCGTCGCTTTACAGCACGCCGGGTCCGGCTTGCGGGGCCGGCGGCTGATTTCATCTGGAGACATTCATGTCAGACATCAAAAAAGTCGTGCTGGCCTATTCCGGTGGTCTGGACACATCTGTGATCGCCAAGTGGCTGCAAACCGAATACAACTGTGAAGTTGTGACCTTTACCGCTGACCTGGGTCAGGGCGAAGAAGTGGAACCGGCCCGCGCCAAAGCAGAAGCCCTGGGCATCAAAGAAATCTTTATTGACGACCTGCGTGAAGAATTTGCCCGTGACTTCGTATTCCCGATGTTCCGCGCTAACACCATTTACGAAGGTGAATACCTGCTGGGTACATCCATTGCCCGTCCGCTGATCGCCAAGCGTCTGATCGAAATCGCCAATGAGACCGGTGCTGATGCCATCGCTCATGGTGCTACCGGTAAAGGTAACGATCAGGTGCGTTTCGAGCTGGGTGCTTACGCGCTGAAGCCAGGCGTGAAAGTGATTGCACCATGGCGTGAATGGGATCTGACTTCCCGTGAAACTCTGATGGCATACTGCGATAAGCACGACATCAAAGTTGAGAAGAAAGCCGGTAAGAAATCACCGTACTCCATGGATGCCAACCTGCTGCACATTTCTTACGAAGGTGACCTGCTGGAAAACCCATGGAACGAGCCGGAAGAAGACATGTGGCTGTGGTCTGTGTCTCCGGAGAATGCTCCTGACGAACCGACTTACATCACCATCAGCTTTGAAAACGGTGACCCGGTTGCCATCGACGGTGTGAAAAAATCACCGGCAACCATTATGGAAGAACTGAACAAAGTTGCGGGCGCTAATGGTATTGGCCGTGTGGACATCGTTGAAAACCGTTATGTTGGCATGAAAGCCCGTGGCTGTTACGAAACACCAGCTGGTACTGTTCTGCTGAAAGCACACCGTGCGATTGAGTCCATCACTCTGGACCGTGAAGCGGCGCACCTGAAAGACGAGCTGATGCCAAAATATGCCAGCCTGATCTACAACGGATACTGGTGGTCCCCAGAGCGTAAAGCGCTGCAGGCTGCTATCGACGAAACCCAGAAAGTGGTTGCCGGTGATGTGCGTCTGAAACTGTATAAAGGCAACGTTATCGTTGTTGGCCGTCAGTCCGAAGGTTCTCTGTTCGATGAAGCCATCGCCACCTTCGAAGACGATGCCGGTGCTTACGATCAGAAAGACGCTGCAGGCTTTATCAAGCTGAATGCTCTGCGTCTGCGTACTGCTGCCAAGAAAGGTCGTGACCTGCTGTAAGCGGTCAGACGTTGCACAGAAAAGAGCGCTGCGGCGCTCTTTTTTTTGGTCTTTTTCTGTCCCTGAGATGTCCCGAAAAGGGAGGCAGCAGTTGAGAATGTCAGGGGGAATGTCCGGGCCGTTTTACTGTCTCAGGTGGTAATAATATCGAAACGATATCGGATAACAGGCGGGGAGTGGGCATGAAAGAGCAGGCGGATACCAGTACGAATAGCAATACGAATCCCGATGATCAGGAGCGCGCACTGGGAAAAATACGCCGTCGCCTGATAAAGCTGTTCTCTCTGTGGTTGCTGATCCCGGTGATATCCGTATCGTCACAGGTCTCTCCGTCGTTGCCGGAAACCTCTCAGGCCTATCTGCTGACGGGATTCGTCAGCCTCGCCGTTTTTCTGATTTCCGCTGTTTTTATTTGGTTTTACCGGCACCTCTTTCACATGTTGTGGTCGGACACTGCCATTCGTATTCGTCTGATTGTTCTGATTCTGTCTGTGCCATTTCTCAGCGTGCCACTGGACATCAAGGTGTCCGGAATGAGCAATGTGCCGGTGTTTGTTTATCTGGTGTTCTGGAGTTCGCTGGGCTATTCCATTCTTTTCAGTGACAAAGCCACATCGCTGCTGAAAACCTACCTTCAGCGGCAGCCGGGAAACGCTGAAAAGGATCGTTCCGCTGATCGTGATCATCAGGGGAATGCTGGCCAATAACTAAGTAAAATCACGGAAGATCAATATAAAAAGCCGCTGAAATAGCCGCTGTAAAGCAATCGCTGTAGCCGCTGGTTAGTCTGGTTGCACAGACTTTTCCAAAACTGTCCAGCTAAAAAGATTGTTTTAAAAACGCCGATTTTTAAAAACCGGATCTCTCCTCAGAATATCCCTGTGTGCTCTGATGGAGGTGTTTTATGTCGATCCCGACGTCCTTTCTTTCGACCTGGCAATTCTGGGTGCTGGCGGTCTTTGTTGTATCCGTGCTGTATATCAATCTGCGCGGTAACCGGCGGTTATCGTTTGTTGCACAGTTAAAAGATCATTCCACCGTAATGGCGCCGGTGAATGCCTTTCTGGCATTATTTTCAAAGATCAAAACCGAACCTTACCCGGATCGCAGTCATTTTCCTGAGCTGCAGGAAATCCGTGAGCACTGGCAGCAGATCCGCGATGAAGCCGAAGCACTGCAATCCGGTGGCCTGATTCAGGCGGCGGGTAACAACGATGACCTTGGTTTCAATTCATTTTTCAAACGCGGCTGGACCCGCTTTTACCTGAGCTGGTATGGCGTGACACCGCCGTCTGCAGAGCAATATGCGCCGTTTACCTGCAATCTGATTAAACGCTACCCGAATATCCGCGCAGCCATGTTCACCCGCTTGCCAGCCGGCGGGGAACTGCGCCAGCACCGTGACCCTTACGGTGGCTCACTGCGTTATCACCTCGGCCTGTCGACACCGAACAGCGACGATTGTCATATTCTGGTGGACGGTATTCCGTACGCCTGGCGTGATGGCGAAGACGTCATCTTTGATGAAACCTACCTGCATGAAGTGCATAACAATACGGATCAGGACCGTCTGATCTTTTTCTGTGACATAGAGAAACCCATGCGCTTTGCCTTCGCCACCTGGTTTAACCGTTTCTTCAGTGCGCTGGTGCTGAAAGCGTCGGCGTCTCCCAATCAGCCATCGGATAAAACCGGTTTACTGAACCGTATTTACCAGCTGATTTATTACCGCGTTACTTCGGTTTTTAAGCGCCTGAAGCGATATAACCGGAATCTCTATAAAGTGGTTAAGTACGCGTTGATTATGTTGGTGATGGCCGGCTTCTTTTATTCCTGGCGGGTTGCTTCCTGAGGGGTGTTTGAGGAGTGTCTGAGGCTTTCCTGATGGAGTGCCTTCTGAGCGCATCTGCTGATTTAAAAACACGCTGCGGCGCAATGTTGCCCTACTGTTTTAAACAGATCCTTTTATAAAAGGCTTTTCATGCCACAAAGCCTTATGCCTCCTGGGGGA